>JBEKYH010000353.1:0-5641 GCA_049511115.1 Tepidisphaeraceae bacterium
CCGAGCGGGGCGCAGGTGCGATACGTCAAGTGTCCGCAATGCGGGAACCTGATGAATCGCTTGAACTACGCGGGCCGGTCGGGAGTCGTCATCGAAATCTGCCGGCCGCATGGTATATGGCTCGACCGCGATCAGATGCGTCAGATTGTGCAGTTCATCCGCGCCGGCGGCATGGATCGCACCCGGGCAATTGAAAAAGAAGAACTCCGCCGCCAGCAGTTGGCGACCGAAACCGCGGCGCGCATCGGCGGGCCGAGTTCGTGGATGGACAACCCGATGGCGCCGTCTGTTTCAATTGGGCATCCGGATAATGTGCAGCTCGCGGCGGATCTGATCGGGGGATTGGCGTCGATTCTCTTTAATCATCGCAGGTGACCAAGGCATTAACGCGGCGCCATCTCTTCTGGTCTCTTCTGGCCCCCTCTCCCTGTACTCAGGGAGAGGGATAGGGTGAGGGTCGTTTTTTTAGTCCGCCGGCATGCTCGCTTCGCTGGCGGCGGCGGTATTGCGGAGGATGGCGACGAGCGATTCGATTGGCGCGCTCTTGGCACAATAGGCCACCGCGCCGGCGTCGCGCATGGCGGTGGCCATGTCGTCGCGCTCGTGCATCGACAGGCCGATGATTTTCACGTTCGGCAGTTCCTTGGTGAGCATGGCCGTCGCCTGGATGCCGTTCAGTTTGGGCATGGTCACGTCCATGATCATGATGTCGGGGCGAAGACGCCGGGCCAGTTCAACCGCCTCCTCGCCATCGCCGGCTTCGCCGACGATGTTCAAATAGCGCTCCTGATTGAGCAGCGAAATCAGACCCTCGCGGAAGAGCTTGTGATCGTCGGCCACCAGGACGCGCACGATGCGCTCGGGTCCGGAGTCGGCCTGCGCGGAGACCGGCGCCAGGGGTGTGAGGTCGCGCCGTTCGGCGAGCGGGCTGAACGTAACGGGTAAAGTCACTTCAATCATGGTGCCGCAGCCGGGGCTGCTGGTCGCCTTCACCAAACCGCCGATGAGGCCGAGGCGTTCGCGGATGCTGAAGAGGCCGAATGACCCGTCGGGTTTGCGCTTGAGGTCCATGCGTTGAGCTTCGAATCCCTTGCCCGCGTCAATGACGCGGATTTGCAGTAAGCCGTCCTGCACGACCGTCGCCGTTAGATCGGCCAATTTGGCCCCGGAATGTTTGACGACATTAAAGAGCAGTTCGCGCACGCACTCGAAAACCACCGTGCGCACCTGCTCGTTGTCCGGCTCGCGCCATTTCTCCAGCCGCACGCGAACGACCAGGTGATGATTCTTTTCCATGCGCCGCGCCAGCCACTCAAACGCGGCGGCCAGACCGGCGTCATGCAGGACCGGTGGGCTGAGTTCCATGGCCATGTCTCGGCTCGTTGCCAGCACTTCTTCCAGAAGTGATTCGGTCTGCCGCAGCGATTCCAGATCGGGATGATCCGGCGAACGGCGGCGGATGATGCCGATTTTCATCTTGGCGGCGGAGATCAGTTGCTGGAAATGATCGTGCAGCACCTGGGCGAGCCGTTTGCGCTCGCGCGATTCGGTCTCGGCCAGATCGAGCGCCAGGGCCCTCAGGCGCTCGGATTGGGATTCCAATTCGGCGGTGCGGTCCTGCACGCGGCGCTCCAATGTATCGTTGGCGGCGCGCAGGGCGGCCTCGGTTTCGCGCAACGCCTCCTCGGCGCGGCGGCGGTCTTCAATGTCTAGATTGCTGCCAAACCAGCGGATGACCTTCCCAGTTGCATCACGCAGCGGCGTGGCGCGCACGTCAAACCAGCGGTAGTCGCCATCCTTGCGGCGGATGCGCGCCTCGGCGGCCATTGGAGCGCCGACGGCCAGCGCGGCGCGCCAGCTCGCGGCGAATTGTTCGCGATCATCGGGATGGACCTGCTCCAGCCAGCCGCTGCCCAACTGCTGGTCGGCGGCCACGCCCGTGTACTGCGTCCACCAGGAATTGAGGAAATCAAATTGGCCGTCGGGCTTGCTGGTCCAGAGCAGTTGCGGCAGGCCGCTGATTAACTCGCGGTAATGCTGTTCGCGTTCTTCCAGCGAGGCATTGGCGGCGCGATGTTTGCCGATTTCGGCGACCAGCGCCAGCGACCAGCGCCGCGCCTGCCTGAGCCGGTCTATCTGCCACACAATCAGCAGCGCCAGCGACAGACCGATGAAAACCCACAGCAATGCCATCATGAAGTACGGCCTCTCCGCCCGGAAAAGCGCCCTCCTACGATCCCTTGACCGACCACTCCACCGCGCGGCGCACCAGCTCCGGGCCGGTTTGGAGATTCAACTTTCGCTTGATGTGCTCGCGGTAGGTTTCAATCGTCTTGACGCTCAGGCAAAGCTGCTCGGCGATCTGGGCCGTCGAAACGCCCTGCCCGATCAATTGGAACACTTCCAATTCGCGATCGCTTAGTTGTTCAACCGGGGCAAGTGTGGGGGCCGTTGAAGTTCCCGCCCCGACCAGTTTGCCGATCAATCGGTCGGACATGTGTTCGCTTAAGTAGACTTTTCCCTTGAGGACTTGCGCGATCGCCTCGAGCAGGGTTTCGGGGGCCACCTTTTTCATCACATAGCCTTTGGCCCCGGCGCGGATAATGCGCTCGGCATACAGGTCTTCGTCGTGCATGGAGTAACCCAGCACGGGCAGCGTAGGCCAGCGATGGCAGAGTTCCTTGGTGACTTCCACGCCGTCATTGCCGTCGAGGGCGATATCCACGATGACCAGGTCCGGCTTGCCTCGCATCACTTCGCTGCAAGCTTCGCCTAGCGAGCTGGCTTCGCCGCACACCTCCAGCGTGCTCTCGCCGTTGATGAGTTCGGCGACCCCCCGCCGGAGCATGGGATGATCGTCCACCAGAAGAATGCGGGCTTTTTTCTTTCCGATGCTCATTTTCGACGTGGCTTGTTGACTGTCGGCCATAACGTGAATTCTCCTGCGCTTGCGGGGTCACGAATCAGATCGAAAATCCGACCCCCACCCATCCCACTGCCATCCCCGATCATTTCTATACCGACAAATCGGTAGTCACTATCAGTGATTCCCTGATGGGCCGGATTTTCCCGGCATCCTACAGTGTGGTTGTGATATGAGGACCGGCCTGGAACAAGCCAGACCCCTCCAGAACGGGCCCTTTGATGTTAGGAGGTTTTATGTCCACGGCAACTGCGGAAATAAGAGATGTGGTGAATAGTTTGATCGAAGTCTGCCATGATGGCGAACTGGGCTTCGCGGCCGCTTCCACCGCGGTGTCGGCGGACGAGCCGTTGCTGAAGTCTGAATTGCTGCAATACAGCCGGCAGCGGCGCGAATTCTCGGCTGACCTTGAAGGCGAACTCCAGCGCATGGGCGAGGAGCCCGTGACGCACGGTACGGTCTCGGGAGCGTTGCACCGGGGGTGGATGAATCTCAAGCAGGCCATCGCGGCCAATGACCGCCATTCGATTCTCGCCGAGTGCGAGCGCGGCGAGGATGCGGCCGTGAGTTCCTATCGGCAGGCAATGGCTGCGGCCCTGCCCGGGCCGATTGGCGATCTGGTTAGCACGCAATTTCAAGCGGTAAAACGCGTGCATGACCGCGTGCGAGCGCTGCGCGACGCGGCCAGAATTAACTGACCTTCCTTTTCCCCCCGCGAGCGGCCGCCGCCTTCCACGCACGGGCGGCGGCCCTCATCGCGGGAAACATTTTTACGGAGACTCCTATGTTACGCTGGACACTCATCTTCCTGATCGTCGCCCTGGTGGCGGGCTTGCTGGGATTCGTCGGCATCGCCGGCGACGCGGCATACATCGCGCACGTCTTGTTCTTCATCTTCCTGGTCCTTTTCCTGGTCTCGCTGATCTTCGGCTTGATGACCGGACGGCGTCCGCCCATGCCGCCATCGGTTTAGGCACGCTGAGTCGATCTTCCTCTTCCCTTCCGTAGAGATGCCCCCGGCTCCGCATGGCCGGGGGCATCCTTATTTTTTTGTGTTAATTCCCGGAATTCCGATACACCTTTGCCCCTCTAATGGATAGAATAAGTCCGATAACGCGATTGGGCACGCAGTTCTCCACGGGTGCCCTTAGGGATGGAGGCGGAGTCTCCCGTGGTGGTTCAAATCCAGGGCCCGCGTGGCATTTTGTAACTCCTCGCCATGCGTGACAGCCCTTTGGCAACACAAGGAGGAGCCATGTTTCAGCCCCATATCGATGATCGCGTGCGGCTCACGCGCGACATTCCGGAACTCGCCCTGCACCGGGGCGACATCGGCGTTGTTCGAAGCGTCTGGTTTGCACCCTCTTCGGCTTACGAAGTGGAATTCGAAGGCCACGGGGCGGCGTGCCAGACCCGCGCGCTGCTCGTCGGACAACAATTCTCTGTTGACGAGGAAGAATGCACGGCATCCTGCGCCGTCTGACGCCCTTTGCCGGCGTTCTTAATTGTCACCCCACCTCACACGGCAAGGCCGAGATTGGCCTCGTTGTATTTGTTTGCCGCGTATTTGGCGCGGGCGGATTTCTTGCACATAAAAGCAACAGCCAATAATTGCCCGCCGAGTGCGCGAGAGAATCCCCTGACCAAACAATCGGTGAAATCCCTGAGGAAACCTTCGTAGTTTACCGATGGTACGTTAGCCGGCGATTTCCTATTGTTCCTCACGTTCAAGCGAAACTTATTCAAGCTTAACCTGGGAAGCTTATCATTTGTAACGGCAGTGGTGGAGGTGTACATGACGAAGCACGAATATCGAATCTGGCGTGTCGGAAACGGCGAGCCCGTCGTGGTCGGCACAATTGCGGCGCATGGGTATCTGGAGGCGCGCCAAAAGGCGGAGCAACTGTTCGGAGAGCAGATCGAAGTTTACCTGGCGCCCGGCCCCAGGGCAGAACACACCCTCGCCGAAGTCTTTGGCCAGCTCCAGCCACTGATGGCCTGATGCGCGGAATGCCTATTCGATCCTTTCATGTCGAAAATCTGGTGCGAAAGCTACGCACTCGCCAGTTCGGCTGATTTTTACCGGTTTGCCGGATGCTTAAATTCAATCAACGCGAAATGATGTGCCCCCTTTTTCCCCAAAACTAGTGCGCCAGTCGCCATCTTCTGCGCTAACGGTCACCCTCGCGGTTTGCGGCGAACCGATTATTCGAAATCCAATCAGAATCCTAACAGGGTCGGTAAAAACACCATAAACCAGACAGGTAATCGGCGTTTGCCTACGATTTATGCAGATGTCGAAAACTTCTTGTTAAGTCAAATGCGTTTTGTGCCGCCGTTTTTAGCCCAACAAACCGCAATTCTACCCCCGAATGGCTCCTTACAGCCGATGGCATCGCTTTTGCCAAGCGTCAGTCGCGTTATTCATATGGTCGAGTCGATCTTTTCAAATTGGAAGGAGTCATACCAATGGTTCGTAAAGGCCTGACCGCCGCAGCCGTTGTGGCCATGTTATCCTCCGCGACAGCCCTCTGGGCCGCGGATGCGCAGCAGCCTCAAGCGGCTGATCTTTCGCAGTCTCCCCTGTCCCTGACCCCCACGTACATGGACAGCACGCCGACGACGTTGACGCCGGCCATGTATCTGCTTGATCCGACCCCGGTCGGAAAGTGGCTGGAGAACAACAAGATCGACATCACCGGCTTTGCCGAGGGTGGT
>JBEKYH010000354.1:0-5639 GCA_049511115.1 Tepidisphaeraceae bacterium
TCCTTGGTCAGCAGATCCACCCGCGCCACTTTAAATCCCGTCGGCCGGCTCAGCCGCAACCCATCCGGCCCGCCCGTCGAAAACGGAGCGCGATCGCCGAACAGCGCCACCACAATTCCGCCGCTGAAATTCTTGAACGGCCCGGTATTGGGAATAATGTCCAGCTTCGCCGCCCCCGCCTGCGCCGGGAAAACCCCTTTCAGCCAGTTCGCCTTATCCGGCGCCGTCAGCCCCGTGGTCTGCTCGTCGATCAGCGCCGCGATTTCCTGGTAACCCGTGTTCCGCAGCAACTGCGACGGCGGCTGATACTTCTCCTCGCCGATCAGTTCCAGCTCACGGCTGTAATCCGGCCACCCATACCAGGTCCCCATCGACCCGCGCCCCACAAGCTGGAACACCGCATCCGGATCATTCACCACCGGCCGCGTGCCGCGCGCCTCCATCCCTTCGTCGGTGAAATAAATGCGATGGAAATCCCCGCAGACGATGCCGCGCGCCCAGTGCGTCCCCCACGCCTCCACGCGCAAATCCCCGCCCTGCGGCGAAATCGAATACACCGCCCCCGTCGGCTTTCCATTGGCCGGCCGTTGAATGTGCAGATTGTCGCCCACATTAAAAGGCTGGAACGGCCCGGTCACCGCGATCTCCGCCCCGCTGAACAGCCCGGCCAGCGGATTGTCCGAATTGAATCGATACCCCTGCAGCTTCAGCGGAATAAACGGCACATCACAGAATTCCGGATGCTTGGCCACCCACCCCACCTGCCAGTTGTCCAGCCCCACCACCCCGCTGTTGGTCGCCGACCCCACCGTGAAATACAGCCGCCCGTTCTCGTCGGCGCAAATGTCCCCCATCTTGTAATCGCCGCGCGCCGGAATGTCCGACACCACCGGCGTGTGGCTCCCGTCATATCCAAACGCCGTCACCTCGCCATTCCCGCTGGCGTTCTGATGCGTTACATAAAGTTTCCCGCCCACCGCGACCATGCCCCCGACCGGTCCATAAATCTGAAACCCCGTCTTCACAAACGGAATGTGCCGTCCCACCGGATAAATATTGAAGACCTGCTGCCCCTCCGGCGCGCTCGGCTTATAAGCAAAGATGTGCGGCTCCAGGTCCTCAATCGTCCCGCCCCCTTCGGCGATAAACATCGTCCCTTGCGAATCAAAACAAATTGCCGTCGGCGCCGTCAGGTTCACAATCAGCGGCTTCACCCCAAACCCCGTCGGATACTCCATAAACCGCCGGTCCACCAGCGTCTGATCGCGCTCGCTCAGCACCACCGGGTTATGAATGCACCCCGTGGCCAACGCCAAAAACGCCAACCCCAATAACTTGGCCAAAGCGCGGATGGATATGATTCGGCTTTCTTTCAATGCGTGTTTTCCTTAACAGCCCAGTTCTTCGTCGACCACCCACTGCAACCGCCGTATTTCCCCCTCTCCATGTACTAAAGGAGAGGGGGCCGGGGTGAGGGTTCTTCTGCATCCCCCCTCCCCCGGTAGCCGGGGGAGGGTCGGGGAGGGGGCCTCTTTCTTCGCCCACCACTCCACCCACCCCCTCACATTTTAACCACCTTCACCAAATCCCGAACATGCTGCACGCTCGTCGCCATCATGGCCTTCTCGGCCTCATCTAATTCAATCTCAATGATGCGTTCCACCCCCGCGCTCCCCAGCACGCAAGGCACTCCCACAAAATACCCGCCAACGCCGTACTCGCCATCGCAATACGCCGCGCACGGCAGGATTCGCTTCTTATCCCGGATCACCGCTTCGGCCATCTGCACTGTCGCCGCCGCCGGGGCGTAATAGGCGCTTCCCTTTTCCAGCAGCGAAACAATCTCCGCCCCGCCGTTGCGGGTGCGCTTGATGATCTCCGCGAGCCGCTCCGGCTTAACCAGTTGCGTGATGGGAATCCCCCCCGCAAACGTGTACCGCGCCAGCGGCACCATATCATCGCCATGCCCGCCCAGCAGCAGCGCCTGCACATCCTCCACGCTGCATCCGACCTCGGCCGCGAGAAACGCCCGATACCGCGCCGTATCCAGCACTCCCGCCTGCCCGATCACCTGCTTCGGCGGCAGCCCGCTGGCTTTCCACGCCACGTAGACCATCGCATCCAGAGGATTGCTCACCACGATCAGCACCGCATGAGGCGAATGCCTGGCCACATTCTGGGAAACTTCCTTGACGATCGCCGTATTGGTGGCAATCAGATCGTCGCGGCTCATCCCCGGCTTGCGCGGAATGCCGGCCGTGATGATCACCACGTCGCTCCCCTCGGTCGGCCCGTATTCCGTCGCCCCCACGATGCGGCTGTCAAACCCCTCAATCGGCGACGATTGATAAAGGTCCAGCGCCTTCCCCGCCGGCATCCCCTTGGTGGCCGGAATGTCCACAAGAACAATGTCCCCCAGTTCCTTGCTCGCCGCCCAGTGAGCCGCGGTGGCCCCGACATTTCCCGCTCCGATGATGCTGATCTTGGCTCGACGCATGATAAATGTTGCCTCCATTGCGGATCGCCCCGGCGGCTACGCCGCCCGCCGAAGCGTCCACGAGCGGGGATTATGGGCAAATGTGCGGGGGATTCAAATGGCTGAGGGGGTGACAGGGTGACAAGTCGAAGACCCGCCGTGTGCGGGATGACAAGTCGAAGACCCTCCGCGTGCGAGGTGAGGGGCCGCCTTTAGCTCGACTTTCGCCTTTCGCCTTTCGATGGCGTTCGCTGGCGAAGGCCGGATTCTCCGGGACCAAGGGCGTTGGGCGCTTTTGGACAGTTTTGGGCGCTTTTGCACAAATCGCACTGCACGAGCCAGTAGGGTGGGCACTGCCCACCGGACTGCAAAGGTGGGCGATGCCCACCCTATATACTGTCAGTTATTCACAGTGGCCGGCTTTACCTCCGCCCCCGGTACACCGGGGGAGGAAAGAGGAGGGGGTTCGGTGCGATAGTCGCTGGAAAGAGAACCTGCATGGCCTGCCGCAATGGAAAACGTAAACGGCAACCGGCCTCCTACCGCCCGCGTCAAACCGCGAAGGCGAAAGATCGCCTGAGAGGTCGCCACCGCATGAGATGTAAGCTAGACCAGCTATCGGGGACCCCGCGCTACGAAGCGCAAATGCTGCTCGAGAAGCTCATCAAGAACCTTCGGCGGAACGCGGAAGTTTGTAGCCTTCAACTTGTCGAATGCCCCCTTCAAGTCCGGAAGGACGCCGGCGTTTGCCGCATTAAGCAGCATGGCCGCGGTACGGGCGGTAGGAATGTGGCGGACAATCGCCGCCTCTCTTCCGCGACTCTCGTCGATCAGCAATAAATCCGCTTTGAGTTCGCGAGCCAGACTGATGGCGGCGCACTCGCCGGGGTCTATCCCTTCGATGTGTTCCATTGTCAAAGGCGAGCGGACGGCAAGCCACGTCGGAGGCGCGGCGGCAAACGCACGAACTTCCGCGGGCCGCTTCCGGCTGGCAAGTTCCGCCGCGACTTCCGGCGGGATGATGACCGAACCGTATAAGCGCGGAAGTATTTCTACATGACCGATTTTCACCAGCCCAATGAGAGGGGATGTATCGGCCACCACCAGCATCAATTGCCCGTCGGCCGCAGGCGTTCGAGGGTGCGAGCGTCCTGGAGATAATCCTCTACAGACCCAAGGTCCTCCGTCACATGATGCTTATGGAGAACCTCTTCGGTCTCGATGCGGTCGATCCCTAGAGCCTTTGAAAGTGCAAGATGAGAAAGCCTTCCCCGCCGGTAGAGTGCGACCAGAAACGCCTCTTTGGCCTCGGAGTCGAGGTCCTTCAGGTCGTGGCGGAGCGATTGCTCCAAGTCAGAGGGAAGTTCAAAGGTCACCGCCATATTCTCACCATCAGCCAATTTACCACATTCTACGCCGGATACACGTACTCCCGGATTGCAGTCAGCGGGGTGGCACTGCCAGCACCGGTCACGGGCCGAGCCGACCCAGCCCACCCTGCGCGCCAAATACGTGGCTGTCCCCGACGTTCAAAAAAGCCAGAATAGGTGGCTGTCCCTCGGCGCTGACCGCGCTCCCGGAGCGAAGACCGAGCGTCGCGATACATGCTCAGCGCACAAGACTAGATCGAAAATCAGGGCCGCAATTGGCTCACCCTTCTCGCAGAGAATCAAGCTCGGTCAGGCCCCGATACATTCAAAGTTTGAAGCCGTCCAAGGGATTCCTCGGCGTCAGTTAACGTGCCGCCGGGCCATGCGAATGTTAGCTCCACTCATGTTTATGCGGAGACGCAGCATTTTCAAACTAACGCCGTATTCCAGGCTCGCAGCCTTATCATCCAACCCGCGTATTAGGATTTGAAAGGCTGCCTGATCGGGAATTAGCATTACGCCACTCAGCCAAGCGGCTTCGTCTTCGATATCTCGGTCTACCTGGCGACAACCGGATGCATCCAGGGGAGGCATCATGGGATGCTTTAGCACGATGTGCGAGAATTCGTGTGCGATGTTACTTCGCTGGCGGACGGGCGCGTGGCAATCGTTATGTAAGATAAAGTGCCTGCCATCGCCGCGTGGAAGCGTGACCGCCGAGAACGCACTAGGGTCATTCTTGGTCAGTTGCCGCACAGCCCAGCCAAGTCTATTTGCGAACGAGGTTAGCGGGACGATGGGTACATCAAGGCTCTTGCCGAGAACATCAAGGTCGATTGGATCCTCAGCGCGCAAGCCGATGTCGGCCCGCAGTTGTACTGCGATCCGATTCGCCGCCGCCTTAAACCCACGTCTCAAGCTCATTTCTTCACTTTGTTTTGAATTGCTCGTAAGCAGCCTTAATTATTGCTTCCATCGCGTCGGCGCTCGATGTGGAAAGATTGGCGTTGGCACGGAGATAAGCCACGATTTGCGCGAGCGGCTCCGCCGAAACCTCTTTGTCCGTCCGGATGAAATCGTCAGCCTTTAGACCCGACCACGCCAGGAGCGCAGCTAGACCCCCAACGTCCGGCCGCTTCCCCTGCCCCATTCTCGTTAACGTGGAAGCGCTAACCCCCGATTGCTCAGCTACTTGTTTCCAAGTGAGACGCTTCGACTCCCTCTGCCTATTTATGGCGGCGTAGAACGCCACTTCATCGAACTTTCCTCGCATCAGACCTCCAAATTCCATTAGTGAAATTACATTTTACTCTTGCAATTCATCGTGGCCCCACTTACAATGATTTCAGTGTAGCAATTGACCGCCAGTTTCGCAACCGGAGATTTTATGAATCAGACACAACAAACGCCGTTCCAGAACTCACCCACTGCTGACCATGATCCACAGAAGATCGAAATTACCGTGAACGAGCAGCCAGTGGTGCTCCTCGGGCGGCGGCACACGGGCTTGGAGATAAAGCAGGCAGCGATAAGCCAAGGCGTGCGCATACAGCTCGATTTTGTGCTCTCGATCGAACGTGCCCACGGGCATACTGAAATCGTCGGCGACAACGAGGAAGTGACAGTTACAGACCGCAGCCGGTTTGTCGCAATCTGTGATGACGACAATTCATAGAAAGGAGCGGTTCGGCAATGAACTCGGCAGTTGAATCCGCAGTACAGGAAATAAAGGTCACATTCGATAGTGCAGCTGTTAGCGCGCACTTCGACTGTTTTTGCTGCGCATTCGTTTT
>JBEKYH010000355.1:0-5635 GCA_049511115.1 Tepidisphaeraceae bacterium
CGAATTCGTAGTAGTTCTCGCGTCCCTGATTTCCCACCAGAACATGACCATCCCAACTCAGCGTCCTCAGGATTCCGCCCGGCAACGCGTTGGCCTGATACAGTCGCTTCTGATCAAACGCCATTTCCAGCGTCCCAACTCGGTTTTGCGCAGCGGGGTGCGCGGTGACATTACTCGGGTTGGTTGCCGGAGGTTGAGGCGACGCGCCAGATTGTGCTTGCCGGTTTGAGGCCGCGGCCGGCGCGACGATCGATTCTGTTTCAAACTTGACATGGAAGCTCTTCACCTGAGCGAGCCAGGCCTGGCCCTGCCTTGCTTCCCGCACGAGCGCCACAGCGTCAAGGGCCTGGTCTGCCGGTGCAACCTGCGCCAATCCTGGCAGAGGGTTAAGGCCTGCAACGAGCCACGCCACCACCCAACCGATCCGGTTCATAGGCTGTCCCTTCTATCAAGCGGTGAGGCCTTCAAAACGGCAACTCAAATCAGCCGCACGTCACGGGGCGCACGAAACTCAATCCCCCTCATTCCCGCCCGGCAGGGGCACCAGCCCCGGCGTCACATTCTGCCCCGGCGCAGGCGGCTTGCCCGTCGGGTCCAGCTCCAGCCGCAGATAATCATACTCCACTCCCGCCGTCACTGGCCCCGCGGGCACCGTCAGCGTCAGCTTGTTATCGCCTGCCTTCATCATCGTCGCGTCAAACGCGACATCGCGCTCAAACCAATACCCGCGATCGCTGTCCCGGTGGATCACCATGGTGTTGGGCATATTGGTCACTGTTCCCGCCAGCTTGCCGTTCACGCCGACCGCGAGGGCTCGCGCCTCGGTGCCGGCAAACGCGAGCCGCAGCGTCGCGCGGCCGGCAGGGGGGCTGGGCATTTGAAAACTCACCGTCCACGTCGTCGCGGTTCCAAAGCTCCGTCCCGTGTTGTCACGCCCGCGCGGCACCTGCATCAAATTCCAATCCTTGTGCACGTCGCTCTTGCCGATCACGAAATTCACGTCTTTGGGAAAATCCTTGGGGTACTGATTGTAAATGCCCCATGTCCAGAAATGATCGCCATGGAAAAACTCCCCCGCCGTCCGGTCCGGCGTGCCGATCTCCCAGACCTGCTGCCCATACCGCACCGGTGTCCAGGTCAATTGTCCTAAATCCAACGGTTTTCCCGCCTCCACGGTGATGTCCGTTTTGGTCATTTCCCCGAGCACTCCATTGGCGAAAACGTGCATTGTGTAATGCCCGGCCCGCACATTGGGGATCGTGAACGACCCGTCGTCATTTGCCTTCACCCAGAACTGGTAGAATTTTCCATCCTGCTGCCAATCGACCAGTCGTCCCCCGCCCCCAGCTCCGCCCATTGCCCAATCCGGCGCTGCCAGGCCAACCATCAGATTGCTTATCTGCGACTGCTGAACCACGGGGTCTTTCAACACAATCGTGCCGCTGACCTGCGCCCGTTGCTCGCGCGGCGTGTAATACGCCGGCTCATTCACCCAGTCGTAAGGCCACGCCTTGGCGTCCCGCGCCGCCCGCGCGTTGGCGTCGGTCCACATCGCGTCGCCCGTATCTCCCGAGTTGCAGTACAACATGAACGGCCCGATCGATTTCACCCAGCTCTCGCCCGGCGCGACATAAATCTGCGTCCCCCCGTAGTGCGGGCCTTTCCAGACGTTGAGCAATGTCGGATAACCGTCCTCGTTTCCGTCCAGATGCGCGTTCAATTCCACCTTCGTCGGCCCGCCGCTCATGTACTCATTGCTCGGCGTCACCATCCACACTCCCACGTGACTCTTGGTCCCCGCCCACCCATAGGCCGGCGTCGTATACTGCACCGCCGCGTAATCGTATTTATGCTCGACCTGCCCCTTGAATTGCCCCGTCGTGAGCAGCCGGGCTTCCTTCATGTTCTGGGCGATTCCCTTCCCCCAGTCGGTTGCCGTCGGCATGATCCGCCTCCGCTGCGCATCCGTCGCCAGGTAATCAAACAGATCGGTATTCAGCTTGGCCGCGAACCGTCCCACGGGAAACGTCAACGCCGGATAGGCCGGCTTATGGTTCCAATTGGCTTGCAGATAAATCGCTGAATCCCCGCGCGCCAGCGAATAAACCATTTCCACATCCGCCGGCGCCGTGCCGTCCGCGCCGTCGTAGGTGAATTGCACGCCCACCGTCGCGCGATCGCCGCCATTATCCGCCGGATTGGCATGGATGGACGCGACGTGCCGCGACCCAAAGTTCATAGTGGTTCCCGGCAGCGACCAATACCCATTGGTCCGCCCCTCCCCGCTTTGCAGCATCTCCAACCCGTGATAATTCAGCGAAGCCAGGTCCGCCGATCGCTTATCAATTTTGGCGACAAGGATGCCGTTGGCCAGCGTATAAAACTGCGCGTCCTCGGTCAGCGTCACCGGCGCGGCGGTCACGTCGGCCGCGCGAGCTGGCCCTGCCACTACCCCTGCAACCAGGCAAACCACCCACGCCACGTGCAGGGTCTTATTCATGAAAGCTCCAGCTAAAGATTCACATTCATCGGGCCGGCGGAAGACGGAAAATGAACGCTGAGGCGCGGAGGCGCTGAGGAAGGAAAGACGAGGAAATCCAAATCAAAATTCATATTCTGAGTTCCTCCGCATTTTCTTCCTCAGCGCCTCTGTGCCTCAGCGTTCATCTTTCTTTCCGCACACCAATTCTACCCCTCGCGCGAGGCTGCCGTTGACCCGCCCCCCTCCACGCCCGATGATCCCTACCAACAATGGCTTTCCTCTTCCGCTGCGACTCGGTCTCCAAATGGCTCGGCTCGCGCCAGTTATTCAACGGCCTCTCCATTTCCTTCGACGACGGCGAGCGCACCGGCTTGATTGGCCCCAACGGCTCTGGCAAATCCACGCTCCTGCGCATCCTCACCGGCCTGGAGACCCCCGATTCCGGCTCGCTCTCCATGCGCCGTAACCTCAAGCTCGGCTACGTCCCGCAGGAAGACACCTTCTCCAAAGAAGCCACCGTCCGATCCGCCATGCTCGACGGCTGGGACGACGCCCATGTCGAGGAGCACGACCGCGCGTCTCAGGCAACTATCCTTCTCACCCAGATTGGCTTTGAAGACTTCGATCAGCTTGCTTCCACGCTGTCGGGCGGGTGGCGAAAACGCCTGGCCATCGCCCGGCAGATCGTCCGCAGGCCCGATGTGCTGCTGATGGATGAGCCGACCAATCACCTCGATTTGGAAGGAATCCTCTGGCTCGAAAAGGTGCTTGGCAATGCCCCCTTCGCGTTTTTGCTGGTGAGCCACGACCGGTATTTTCTGGAGAACGTCACCAATCGCACCGTCGAATTGAACGGCGCCTATGCCGATGGGTATCTCAGCGTCGCCAGTCATTACAGTGATTTTTTAACCCGCAAGCAGGAATACCTCGCGGCCCAGGCCAGCCTTGAGCAGTCCGTCGCCAGTCGCGTGCGCCGTGAAATCGAATGGCTCCATCGCGGCGCTAAGGCCCGCACCACCAAAGCCAAGGGCCGCATCCAGGAGGCGCATCGCGCCATGGATCAGCTTGCCGATCTGCAACAGCGCAACAGCCTGGCCAAAACCGCCGAACTGGATTTCGTTTCATCGGGGCGGCAGACGCGCAAGCTCATCGACGTGAAGGCAATCGCCAAAAGTCTTGGCGGCCGAATGTTGTTCAAAGACGTCACCTTCACCCTCGCCCCCCAGACCAAGCTCGGCCTCCTCGGTCCCAACGGCGTGGGCAAAACCACCCTCATCAAACTTCTCGCCGGCGAACTTGAGCCTGACGCCGGCGCCATCCGCCGCGCCGACCAACTTAAGACGATCGTCTTCGACCAGGCCCGCGAGCAGCTCGACCAGAAAATCACCCTGAAGCAGGCCCTCTCCCCCGGCGGCGAAACCGTCGTCTTCCGCGGCCAGCCCATGCACGTCGCCGGCTGGGCGCGGCGCTTCCTCTTCCGCACCGAACAACTCGACATGCCCGTCGGCGAGCTCTCCGGCGGCGAGCAGGCCCGCATCCTCATCGCCGGCATCATGCTCAAGCCGGCCGACGTGCTTATCCTTGATGAGCCGACGAATGATCTGGACATCGATTCATTGGAAGTGCTGGAAGAAAGCCTCTCGGATTTCCCAGGCGCGCTGGTTCTGGTCACCCACGACCGCTACCTGCTGGATCGCCTGGCGACACAGCTTCTGGGTCTGGATGGCCAAGGCGGTGCGCGATTGCTCACTGGCGTTGAGCAGTACGAGCGGATGATCGGCGAAAAGAAGAAGCCGTCGGCAGAGAAGATAGCGGCCAAGACGGCGCAGTTTAGCTCGACCCCAGCGCCCGGCGCGAAACCAAAAAAGCTCAGCTACAAAGAACAGCGTGAATGGGACCAGATGGGATCCGCCATCACCGTTGCCGAGGCCGACCTACAGGCAAAGCAGGCAATGCTCGACGATCCAAAGATTCTCGCCGATCATGTGAAACTAGCCGAAGCGAGCCACCAGGCCGCCGCCGCGCAAGCAACAGTGGAGGCCTTATATCGACGTTGGAGTGAGCTCGAATCAATACGCGGCGGGTGAATCAAATCTTTAACTGCGTAGAACGCGAAAAAATCGAAGATTCACCACAGAGGACACGGAGGACACAGAGGTAAATCAAAATTCAGATTGAATTGATTCTTCCTCCGTGTCCTCTGTGTCCTCTAGCGAGGCGCAGCCGAGCGGGTGGTGAATCCCGTCTTTTGAATTCCTTGGCGATCTTGGCGTCTTGGCGGTTAAATCGTATTTCTAATCCGCCACGTGGTCGGTCACCTGGTACAGCACCCCGTCCCGGTAAACCTCCAGGCTCTTCACCGGGTTCGCTCCGCCTTTGGTATCAAAGTGGTGCCCGTTCTGGTCATAGAACATCGTGAAATACAGGCATTTATCCGATTTCTTCTCGAACGTCGGGCAATACACGACGTATTGGCCGTTGATCCAGACCTCGACGTTGGACCAGTCCTGATCCGAAATATTGGCCAGATCAATCTCGCGGAGTATCAGCGCATATTGGGCCCGGGCCTGCGAATCCTGCACCTTGGGCGCATCGGCCTCATATTGCCGCTTGGCGGCATCAGCCGAGAATACAGCCGGGGGCTTGCGCAGCGCGGGATCAGCATCGGGAAGAAGCGAAACCGATCCTTCGCACCCGAGCACTGATGCCGCCGCCGTCAACGCGATCATCCATTTGGCGTGGTTAAGTGTAAGCGTGCTCATAGACGTGTTATCGGACGAATCCGCCGTTGGGGGTGAGTTTTCTGCGCGGGGTGTGCGGAAGGACTGAGGACTGAGTGCTGCGGACTGAGAGGCAGAACAAATGCGGACAGGCTCGAAGGCAAGGACTCTTTTGCTCAGATCGCAGGGACCGCACGGCGCGCACGGCGGACCTCATTTACTGCTGCGACAATCCAGTCCGCGGCGCGGACCTACGCGACTCAGGTAGTAGTCAGCATGGACCAGAGTGTCCCAAAAATGTTGGAACGACTTTTCCATCCAACAAGTCCAAAAATGCTTTGCCGAGTTCAATAATGCAGGCCGTATCAATGTCGTATCCACCTGTTCCCGCCTCGTCGAACCCGAGCAAATCAAGCGTGTTTCGATGAAGGAC
>JBEKYH010000356.1:0-5596 GCA_049511115.1 Tepidisphaeraceae bacterium
GCATCCGCCTCCAGCGGCTCTGCATCGCGCTCGGCGCCACC
Organism: Tepidisphaeraceae bacterium; assembly: GCA_049511115.1. Taxonomy (GTDB): domain Bacteria; phylum Planctomycetota; class Phycisphaerae; order Tepidisphaerales; family Tepidisphaeraceae; genus JBEKYH01. Next base: position 42 of record JBEKYH010000356.1, read on the forward strand.
AGCCGCGACGCCCGCCCGGTGACCTGCACGCCGTCCGGATTATCCAGATCAGCCTTCATCGCCAGCGCCGTGGCATATCGCTCCTGCGGATTGCGGGCCATCGCGTGCAAAATGATCTCCTCCACCTGCGGCGAAAGATCGGCATTGCGCTGCCGCGGCGCGATCGGATCGCCGGTGATGCGGCTGTTCATGATGACAAACGGATTGGGCCCCTCAAACGGCACGCTCCCCGTCACCATCTCATACAAAATCGCCCCCAGGCTGTAGACATCCGTCCGCGGATCGCCGCGCTTGCCCTTGACCTGCTCCGGCGCCATGTAATCCGGCGTTCCCATCGCCGGCGTAAACCCGCCAAACGTGAGCCGCCGCTGTCCCTCAAATTTGGCGATGCCAAAATCCATGATGCGAATGCTGCCGTCGTTGCAGATCATCACGTTGTCCGGCTTAAGGTCGCGGTGGACGACTTCATGCTCGTGCATGTAATGCAGCGCCTCGCAGATGCGGCTGGCGATCTTCAGCGCATCCGGCACCGGCATCGGCCGAAGCATCTGCATCAAATGCCCCAGCGTCTGCCCCTCCAGGTACTCCATCACCATGTAGGGCCGGCTTTTCCTTATTTCGGGATCCTCCATGATGTGCAAAATGTACGGATGGTTCAGCGCTTTGCCGATGGCCAGCTCACGCTGAAAGCGGCTGTAGAATCCAGGGTCGGATTCAAACTGCATGAACGGCACCTTCAGCGCCACGATGCTCCCGTCGCGCAGGTCCTCGGCCTTGTAAATGTAGGCCATCCCGCTCTTGGCGACGATATCCGTGACGCGGTAGCGCCCGTCCAACGTCTGTCCGACTTCAAGTTCATTTCCCATGATGGCCGGCGACTCCTTTTGATACGTCGGCACGCCCCGGTAGTAGCTGAGCCGTTCGACCCCGTCGATGCGAATGATCTGAACACTAAGATTGTCGTCGGCCGAGCGCCGTTCCGCCAGACTCACGATCTCCCGGCACGCATCCTCCGGCGCCATCCGCCCCACCAGATTCTGAATTTCCCCCTCGGTGATCTTCGCCCACACTCCATCGCAACACTGAATAATTGTATCCCCCGCCCCCACCGTCACCGAATGATAATCCGCCCGAATCACCGGCTCCTGCCCCAAACTTCGCGTGAGCACCGAACGCAGCGGGCTGTTGAGCGCATCCTCAACCGTGATCAATCCCAGCTTTAACTGCACGCCCGCATACGAATGATCGTTAGTCAGCCGCCGGATGCGCCCCTGCTGCACCAGATAAACCCGGCAGTCGCCGACGTGGCCGATGTGTACCTCGTTGTGGCGATAGATCGACACGGTCATGGTCGTGGCCATGCGCCCTTCGGTCGGCGTGCGCTGATTCGCGTCAAACACGGCCAGGTTGGCCGCGTTGAACATATCAAACAGGAGTTGCCCCGGCGCCGCGCCGGTGCGGCCGGAGCAGAACACTTTGCAGGCAATCGTCGCCGCCGTATTGCTGGCGATCTCCCCGCGCTCCTGCCCCCCTACGCCGTCGGCCAGAATCGAGACGGCCCCCCTGCTGCGCCAGTCGGCCTGGTTCTTGGGCTGCCAGAAGCTGATGGCGTCTTCGTTGTGCGGCCGCACCGGGCCGGGCACCGAGAGACTTCCGTACTTGATCTCCATAACTGATCTGGATCAGATTCCCAGCGCGTGAGCCATTGCCTTTCCCATATCCGCCGGACTTTCCGCCACGGTGATTCCCGCCACCCGCAGCGCGGCGATTTTGGATTGCGCGTCTCCCTGCCCCCCGCTGATAATCGCCCCCGCATGTCCCATGCGCCGCCCCGGCGGAGCCGTGCGCCCGGCAATGAACGCCGCGACCGGCTTTCTCACATGCTTCTTCACAAACGCCGCCGCCGCCTCTTCGTCGCCGCCGCCGATCTCGCCGATGCAGATAATCCCATCCGTCTGCGGGTCTTCCGCGAACATGGTCAGTAATTCAATAAAATTCAATCCCTTCACCGGGTCCCCGCCGATCCCGACGCACGTCGTCTGTCCAATCCCCCGGCTGCTGCACTGCCAGACCGCTTCATACGTCAGCGTCCCGCTGCGCGAGATAATCCCCACTCTCTTGCCGGTAGATGCCTTATCCGCCGGCGTGTGGATATACCCCGGCATAATCCCGATCTTGCATTCCCCCGGCGTGATGACGCCCGGACAATTTGGCCCGATCAAAACGCTCTTTGGCTTCTCGCGCAAGTATGCCTTCACCTTCACCATATCCAGAACCGGCACCCCCTCGGTAATGGCCACGATGGTCGCGATCCCCGCGTCCGCCGCCTCCATAATCGCGTCGGCCGCCCCCGCCGGCGGTACAAAAATCATCGTCGCATTAGCCCCCGTGGCCGCCACCGCCTGCGTCACCGTATCAAATATCGGCAGCCCATTGGCGTCCTTCCGCCCCCCCTTCCCAGGCGTAACCCCGCCCACCATCTTCGTGCCATATTCCAGACACCCTTTGGTATGAAACGCTCCCGCCGCCCCGGTGATGCCCTGGCATATCACCGCCGTATCTTTGCCAACCAGAATGCTCATCGCTGGGAACTATATCGAAATGGAGCGGTGAGTCTACCCGGAGGGGGCAAAGGAGTGAGGACTGAGGGCCGAGGACCGAGAGACGGAAAGGCGGATGACACGGTAACCGCTTATCGTCAAATGCGCTTTCGTTGTGTATGCCGCTAATTCACTACCGGTTGCCGATTCCCTCTCCCGCCCGCCGCGCGCAGGACTATCGGCTCACGCATCTTGGTTTCCGCCCCCGCCTCAACATCCGCCTTGGCCGTGGCCGAAGCGACATTGGTATACACAATGGGAATGCTAACACTGAGATCAATGTCGGTGTTGCCCGAGTTGATACCAAGATTATTCGGCGGAGGCATTCTGATGCTGAGATCGATACCCTTGCCGGGAGGGACATTATGGATGGTGAAGGCGCCGCTTGAATCACAAGTCGCCCCTGGAATAGCGATGTGTTCGGCAGGATAGTTCACGGCAATTTGCGCCCCGGCGGCTGGATTGCCGGCTTCATCAACCACGGTGCCGGAAATGGAGCCGCATTGAACGAGCCTGAGGGGTAAAGCCAGCTTGGTTTCCGCTCCTTCGGTGACTTCAACCGGTTGCTCCGAACCAAGTTGCCGGCCGCTTGCGTCGCCCGACTCACGCGCCGCGGTGACGATAAATGTTCCAACGGGGAGACCGGTAATGGTGAAATCGCCGTTATCGTCAGTGGTCGCGGCAGGCGTTCCGCCTACGACGACACCCGCGCCGATGGGTGGAATTGGACCGGAAGTTCCGGTTCCCATGAAATGCTCAAGCGGAGTTTGCTGGCCGGCCGCTCCCATAATCGGGCGATAAGGTTGAAGGTACGCGATGGCAACATGGGCGGCGATCCGGCCGTCAGGTCCGACGACATGCCCGGTAATCGATCCCGTTCGTGCGAGCCTGATGGGATCGCCGAGATCGTGGGAGGTGCTATGGCGGAGGATGAAATCGAGCGTATAGCCAATTTGTCCTTCGGCGGTGGCTGTAATCACAACCCTGCGCTGCACGGCGCCTCGGAACTTGATGGTGAAATTACCCTGCTGATCGGCAACTGACGGAAGCTGACCGGCAATCAGCAAGTGGTCGCCATTATCAACCTCGATGTTAGCCCCAGCGGCTGGTTTCCCATCCCTATCGACCACGGTTCCCGTTACAACGGCAACGTCCGCCGGCAATCTCGGCCGCGGAGCGTCGGCGGATGTTTGCGCGGAAACGGCGGTACTCAGAAGCGGGACAATGGGAGCAAGGAAACAAACCGGCCTGACCATATTCGCTCCTTGTCATGAGATATGGGCGCTGCGTCCAATAGGACACCATTTCCGCCTCGGTCGCGCGCTGTATTTGACAGGTTTGTTATCCATTCAACAAACCCGGGAGCCCCAAAAACTGTTCCATTTTGTTCCAAACTGTTCCAAACTGTTCCAAACTGTTCCGCGCAGCTTCCTGCCAGAGCTTCCCCGCCGCGGCGGGTGCCCTCGTAGTGAGTCTTGTGTTTCTTGGCGTCTTGGCGTTTCTTGGCGGTTAACTCTTCTTCCCCCCGTACGCCTCTCAGTCCTCAGTCCTCGGCCCTCAGTCTTTAGACGGCATGCGAATGCCGAATGATCCGCCCCGTGTGAACGTAGATCACGTCCTCGGCAATATTGGTGCAGTGATCGGCGATCCGCTCCAGGTTCTTGGCGATCATGATGTTGCTGACATCCGTGTTGGCGTCCTGGCCGTTTTGCTCCATCAGGTTGACGTTGTCCTGAACGATCTGGTGATACAGCGCGTCCACCACATCGTCGCTGCGCAAAACCTGCCGGGCCAAGGCCTCGTCCTGCAGGTTAAAGGCCTTGATCGTGTCGCGGAGGGTGGCCAATACACTGTTGGACATCAGCCGCAAATCGGTGGGCGGCTCGTAATTCTGCAGGCGCGACAGCGGCGGTATCCGCTGGGCGACATTCACCGCGCAATCGGCGATGCGCTCAAAATCGCTGTTGACCTTGATGGTGGTCGTCACCAACCGCAAATCCCCGGCGGCGGGCTGCTGGAGGGCCAATAGGTCGATGCAGCTCCGCTCCACTTCCACTTCCTCGGCGTCGATCCGATCGTCCTGCGCGATGGCCTGCTGAGCCAGGCGGGCATCCACCTGGAGCAGCGATTCCACGCTTGTCTCCACGAGCTGGTAGACGAGGGTGCTCATCCGTGCGACTCGGGCTTTAAGGTCGTCCAGAAGTTGGCTGAGATGCACTGACATAATTGGCCCCAATCCGTCCCGGCCGTCATCCAAATCGGCCGGTAATGTAATCCTCGGTTTTCTTCTGCGATGGCGTCGTGAACATGGTTGTGGTGCGATTATACTCGATCAGATCGCCCATATAAAAAAACGCCGTCAAATCGCTGACGCGGGCGGCCTGCTGCATGCTATGGGTCACGATCACAATGGTGTAGAGGCTCTTGAGCTTGGTGATGAGGTCTTCCACTTTGGTCGTCGCAATCGGGTCCAAGGCGCTGCACGGCTCGTCCATCAGCAAAACCTTGGGCTTGGTCGCCAACGCCCGGGCGATGCAAAGCCGCTGCTGCTGGCCGCCGGAAAGACCCAGGGCGCTGCTATGCAGCCGGTCTTTGACCTCGTCCCAAAGTGCGCTCTTGCGAAGGCAGTCCTCGACCAGTTCGTCCAGCGAGCGCCGGTCGCGCGTGCCCTGAAGGCGCGGGCCATACGCGATATTATCGTAAATGGACTTGGGGAACGGATTAGGCTTCTGGAAGACCAGCCCGACATGGCGGCGGAGCCAGACCAGATCAACGCCGGTGTCGTAGATGTTCTGCCCGTCAATTAGCAATTCGCCCGCGACGCGGCAGGCGGGAATCAGGTCGTTTAAGCGGTTGATGGAGCGAAGATACGTGCTCTTGCCGCATCCGCTTGGGCCGATCATGGCCACAACGCTGTTGCGCGGCATCTTGAGGCTGACCTTTTTGATCGCCTCG
>JBEKYH010000357.1:0-5581 GCA_049511115.1 Tepidisphaeraceae bacterium
TAACAACAACATCATTGTGAATGCCGGAGTTGATCTCCTCACGCCGTTTTCGGCGTTCCAGGAGATTTATAATTCGGAAACGCTTTATTCGACCTTTGTTTCGGTGACGTTTACGTACTAAATCGGTTTGCGTAGTTGACCTTTGATTTGACAGGTGTCTTGCCATGTCTGACAAGCAACGGAAGATGCGGTTGGCGTGGTTCGTCCTGTTGGCCGCGGGGGCATTTACCGTCGCGGTAAGCTGCCAGAGTCAGCGGCAACAGGTGGCCATATTCGATATGTCCCCCGCTGTTGTGGCCGAGCGCCAGACCGGCGACATCGGCGAGCGCCTCCGCTCCCCCGGCCGCACCGACAAGACTTCTCCCGACTACGTCAAATACGACGAATACCTCGTTTACGCCAAGACCTTTGGTTTCAGTTATGCCGCCGCGGGCCGCCCGACCGATGTCAATGGAAACGCCCGTTCGGCGAAGAATATCAATGACGATTCCAAGAGTTGCATCAATTGCCACGGCTCAATGGCCGACGGTTACACCGGTCCCGATGGCAAGAAGAAACCCAACGCCTACCACAACATGCACGACCCGGCCAAATTGGCTGACGTGCTGATCTCCTGCGTCGACTGCCACGGCGGCAATGGCGATGAGCCGACCAAGGACAAGTCACATGTCCAGCCCAATGCGGCGACCCGCGCCATGTGGGAGCATTCCAGCGACCCAGACAAGCTGAGCGGGTCGCCCCAAATGCCCGTGGCCAATACGCTGAACGAAAATCCCGATTTCATCCGCTTCGCAAATCCTGGCGATTTACGTGCCTCCTGGGTCTCCTGCTATGCCTGTCATGCCGATGCCGTCGAGAAGAACGCCACCAGCATCATGGCCAGCGGTTCCATGCTTTGGGAAGCTGCCCTCTACAACAACGGATCGATCAACACGAAGAACGGTGTCTACGGCGAGTTCTACACGACCGACGGCACCCCCGCCCGCGTCGTCGCTCCCGTTCCTCCCACCCCGGAAGAAACCCGCACCAAGGGTTGGCTCCCGTCCCTTGAGCCTTTGCCGCGCTGGGAAATCAGCCAGCCCGGCAACATCCTCCGCGTGTTTGAGCGCGGCGGCGAGCGCCGCCCCATCATCGGCATCCCTGAGACCGAAGAAGAAGACGGCCACCCCGACGTGAAGCTTTCTCTCCGCGGCCTGGGCACGCAAATCCGCACCGATCCCGTGCTGATCGGTTTGCAGAAAACTCGTCTGCTTGACCCAACTTTGAACCTGTCCGGCACCAACGACCACCCCGGCGATTACCGCGCCAGCGGCTGCACGGCCTGCCACGTCGTCTACGCCAATGACCGCAGCCCCGTCCACAGCGGCGTCTGGGCGCAATATGGCAATCGCGGCAAGACCGACAGCACCGACGTTTCGTTAGTCGACCAGAAGGACGAAAGCGGCCACCCGATCCTGCACTATTTCGTGCAGCAGATGCCCGTCAGCACCTGCATCGTCTGCCACATCCACCCCGGCACCAACGTATTGAACGAGTACACGGGTTACATGTGGTGGGACAACGAGACCGACGGCAAGTTCATGTATCCCAAGGACCAGCGGCAGGTCGATGCCAATGATGAGCAGACTGCTTACGCTCATAATCCCGAGGCCGCTTCCGTGCGCGGCCTGTGGGGTGATTTGAGCCAGTTCGCCACCACGCCCCAGCAAAAGGCCAAGTTCGCCAACGAGCAGGATCAATTCGGCGAGCCCGCCGCGAAGGACTTCCTCGAGTCCTTGTACGACATGAACGACAACGTCAACCTGGAACACACGCGCTTCGCCGATTTCCACGGCCACGGCTGGGTCTTCCGGGCGGTTTACAAGAAGGATCGCCACGGCAATCTGGTCGACGCCGATGGAAAGATCATTCAATCCGTAACCCGCGATGACCTGAACAACGCCGCCGAGTATTACCAGCAGCTTGATAAGAACGGCGTAACCACCAATCCCTATCCCGATGGCAAGCCAGTCCATCTCAAGGACATCCACCTCGAGAAGGGAATGCAGTGCGTCGATTGCCACTTTGAATCCGACGATCACGGCAACGGGCATCTCTACAACGCCACGCGCGACGCCATCACCGAGGATTGCGTCGATTGCCACGGCACCGTTGAAAAGCCGGCCATGCTCCTGCGCTACCTCTCAGAAGACGGCGGGGCTGACGCGTACACCCAGGCGCAAGACTCGGTTGGGAGCCGGCAAAAGGCCCTCGATACCGCCCAGACGCGCCTGAAGACCGCGATCGCCACGACTCGCCCCGCGGCGACAATCACTACCCTCACCCGTGCCGTCACCACGGCCCAGCGCGCCCTCGATCGCGCCAAGACCGATTACGCGCGCATCAGCGACGAATATCAGCACATCTGGACCGGCACCGGCGCTGATGGTGCGCCCAATCAATGGGACCTAAAACACTTTGAGGTTGACGGCGGCAAGCTCTATCAGATCAGTTCTGAATGGCAGGCCGACCCCAAGAAGGCTGATGAATTGCACTTGGCTCGCCGCTGGCTCGTGACCCAAACCGTCGACACGGTGAACAAAGCCAGCGACTGGGGAAAAGGCCCCGCCACGCGACCCTATTACACCAGTGACGGCACCACGACCACCCATTTTGATCGAGCTGCCTATGCGCACACGGTGCGCCGTGACCTGACTTGGGGCGAGGCCCCCAATCCCGACGACAAGAGCATTCCGCCGAGTCAGCAGTTGGCCCACGCCAATGGCAATGTCTCCTGCTATGCCTGTCATACCTCGTGGAATACCAGTTGCTTCGGCTGTCACCTGCCGCAGCGCGCCGACCAGATGAAGCCGATGCTTCACAACGAAGGCACGGTGACCCGCAACTACACCAATTACAACTACCAGACTTTGCGCGACGACATGTACATGCTGGGCCGCGATTCCACGACCCGCGGCAACAAGATCGTCCCCGTGCGCTCGGCCTGCGCCGTCATGGTCAGCAGCCAGGACGCCCTGCGCCGCTGGATTTACGTCCAGCAGCAGACCGTCTCCGCCGAAGGCTTCGCCGGCACCGCGTTCAGCCCCTATTACCCGCATACGGTTCGCGCCACCGAGACGCGCGAATGCTCGGATTGCCATCTGCATAAGGATGAAAACGGCCACGTCGACAACAACGCCGTCATGGCCCAGCTCCTCATGCAGGGCGTCAACGCTTATAACTTTATCGGACGTTTCGCCTGGGTCGGCTGCGGCGACGATGGTCTCCATGCCATCGCCGTCACCACGCGCGATGAACCGCAGGCCGTCTTCGGCTCGCGCCTGCAGGAAGAGGCGTATCCGTCGGATTACGCGCAGCACGTGCGCAATGGCCTCAACCTCAGCGAAAACTACGAGCATCCCGGCAACGTCGTGGATGTGCAGATGCGCGGTGAATACTGCTACGCCGCCTGTGGCAAAGACGGTTTCATCGCCTACGACATTGCCGCCATCGACGACAAGGATTTCGCCGAGCGCATCACCTTGGCCCCGGTTTCTCCCTTTGGCCAGCGCTTCTACATCCACAGTCAGGACGCCACCAGTATCTGCTCGCCGTCCACTCTGGCCCTCAATCCCGCCAAGCAGCAGCACGCCGAAAATGAAGAGCAGCCGGTCAGTTTGTTCTACGCTTTCCTCTACTTAACCGATTCCAAGGAAGGCCTCATCGTCATCGGCAACTCCCTCGATAGTCCCAACGGTCCCGGCGTCTCGACATTGCTCGACGGCAACCCCGAGAATAATTTTCTGGAGCGAGCCGTCACCTATAACCCCGGCGGTCTATTGGCCGGCGCCAAGCACTGCGATCTCTACGGCACCTACGCCTGGATAAGCTGCGATGCCGGCATCGTCGTGCTTGATCTCCGCGATCCGCTGCACCCGCGCCATGTCACGACGATCACCGACGTTCACGGCGCGAAGAAAGCCCAGTTCCAGTTCCGTTATGGCTGGGTGGTCGACGCCGATGGCGTAAAGACCTATGACGTGACCGATCCGGAAAATCCCAAGCGCATTGCCGGCGCTGATATCGCCCTGCCTGATGCCCGTGACATTTACATCTCCCGCACTTACGCCTATGTCGCCGCGGGCAAGCAGGGCCTGGCGATCGTTGACGTCGAACGCCCTGAGGCGCCCAAGCTCGATCAGATGTTCTCCAAGGACCCCACGACGGGAGTGGTGCTGGATGATGTAAATGCCGTGAAGCTCGGCATGACCAACGCCTCCATGTACGCCTACGTCGCCGACGGTAAGAACGGCCTGCGCGTCCTGCAGCTCACCAGTTCCGACGATCGGGATGCTGATCCGGGCTATTCAAGCTGGGAATTCCTGGGCTTTAGCCCCCATCCCAATCCGCGCCTCATCGCCCAGTTCAAGACGCCCGGCCCGGCGCTGTGCATCAGCAAGGGCCTCGACCGTGACCGTGCGGTGGATGAATCCGGCAATCAGTTGTCGGTATTCGGACGCCGCGGCGCTCGCCCGTTGAATCTCCAGGAGCAGCAGGCGATGTATTTGATGGAGCAACCTGACGGATCTCATCAGCCCTTCTACGTCCAGGACGGCCCGTCCGATCAAACCCGCACGCACGCACCTGACACGGGGCGATTCAAGGCGCCGTTTGAATTTAAGAAGCCCGCCACGCCCCCTGCCGGCGGATAACCCGCGGCGGTTGACGACTTGGGGGCGGCGGATTTTTCCCGCCGCCCTTGCCTTGTCGGCGGCATACTTTATTCTCGGACTCATCCGCAATGCCCCAGCGCCGCGGGATTCCTCACAACTCCACGCCTAAGATAACTGGCGGATTGACGTAAATTCCTGTTGATCTTTCCCCTTTGGTGGACGATCCTCTTCTTGGCGGTTTCTCAAGACCGGGTCAATTCCCGTCGCCTTTTATTGGAGTGTCCCTATGTCGCGTCTGCTTTGCCTGTCTCTCGTTCTCTCCATGGCGGCCTCAGCGCTGGCACAGACTCCAGCCCCCGCGCCTGCCATTCCCGAGCCTGAACAGTACCTCTCCGACGGCCGTTATTCGGAGTACGTCAAGGATGCCCAGAGCTACCTCGATAAAAACGCCGCCCAGCCCGCGGCGCCGCGCGTGGCCATGGACCTGCTGGTCACCGCCACCGTCTACAACGACCAGCTTTCCGCCAACAAGATGCGCAAGACGATCCTTGCGCAATACCCCACCAGCCCGCAGGCCAAGTACGTCATCGGCGAACTGACCGACGGCGGCCAATTCGCCACGCTCATGTCGCAGGTGGCTGACGACAGCTTTGACACCATGCCCGCCGGATTTGCCGACCGGTATGACCAGGCCCTGCGCCTGGGCGTGGCCCGCTTCGGCGCTTCGGCTCTGGGTGACGGCCCGGGTCTTGACCGTGAATTTATTATTTCTCGCCTCGCCGGCGACGGCCAGATGCAGCAAGTCCTGGTGGATTACCTCAATTCCATGAAGGAGCGCGCCGCCGTCTGGGAGCAGGTCCTGGCCGATGTGCTGAATGATAAGCCGATTTTGGATCGACTGGCTCTCCTGCATGCCGTTCCCGATCGAT
>JBEKYH010000358.1:0-5564 GCA_049511115.1 Tepidisphaeraceae bacterium
CGATTGGGCCGTGAAACCATCGGCCTGCGCGCGATGAGCAACGGCGTCCGCGAATTGATGATCCTGATCCCCAACTCCGACGTCGCCCAGAACTGGCAGCGCCAGGCGGTGCAGCAGCGCCCCGAGCAGTTTCAGGTAATGGAGAATATTCTGGTCTATGCCACCGACAAACTCAGCGGCTTGCGCAAAAAGGGACAAGAGCGGTTCCCCCTGGCCGATCCGAAAATCGTCGCCAAAAACCGCGTGAACATCGCGCGATTGTTCTTTAACGGCAACTGGAATCCAGAGCCGGCGGGCTGGTGGCGTCTCGCCGCCGATCTCCACAATCAGCGCGGGGTTGATTTGAACGTGCAAGGCGTGAATCTGGAAACGGGCCAGATCGATCCACAATTCTCCGTGGCCAGCCTCACCGGAACCGGGAGTTTCACGCTCAGCCCCGACGCGGCAAAAGCGATCACCGACTACGTCGCCGCCGGCGGCACGCTGGTGATTGACGCCGCTGGTGGAGACGGGGCTTTCGCAGCATCGGCGGAAAAAGCCCTGTCTCAGTTATTCGCGGGGTCTACTTTGGCGACGCCACCCTGGCTGCAAAGCCTCGGTCCCATCGGCTATCGAACCTTCGCGCGAACGGTGGTGGGAAACAGCGACGCTGCACGCCTGGGGGCGATGACGATCAACGGCCGCCTCGCTGTTTATTACAGCCCGGCTGATATGAGCGCCGGTCTCACCGGCCAGGAAATCGACGGCATCCGAGGCTATGACCCCAAAACGGCCGCGGCGCTCTTTGCAAAAATCATTTCGACCGCTGCTCCCAAAGCGTTTGCGCAATCACCAAATCCAGCGGCGTCGTTACCTTCAAGTTCGCCTCCTCGCCCGGCACCAACCACACTTCCCTTCCAATAAGCTCCAGAAGCTGAACATCGTCGGTGACCTGCTCGAGCGGCAGCGGGCATTCTTCAAACGCGCGCGCCAAATCGGCGCGCCGCATGATTTGCGGCGTCTGCATGGCCCACAGTCTGTCGCGCGGAATGACGCCTTGCGAGCGCGCGGGCAACGGCCCATCAGCCTGCCGCACCGTCAGCGCCACGGGCATCGCCGCCACCGCCGCCCCATGCGCTACGGCCGCCGCGAGTGTGCGGTCAATCAACTCCTGCGAGACGAGTGGCCGGGCCGCGTCATGCACGGCAACCCATTCGATGTCTGAGGGCACGCATGCCAGCGCGTTGCGAACGCTTCCCGCCCGGCAGGTTCCTCCGTCGCAGGCGATGACAAATGACGACTGCGGCACATGCCGTCGCACCGAGCGCGGACCAGCCGTGGCCGCGACGACAATCATTTTCACATCGCTGCGCCGGGCAAACGCCGCGATGCTGTGCCGCAGCACCGGCTTGCCCGCCACGCGCTCCAGCAGCTTGCTGCGCGGCCCGCCGAATCGGGTGGAACCTCCGGCGGCGGGAATAATGACGGCAAAATCAGGCATCGCGATTTATTCTAACTGTTCGCGGGGGCTGTGGGAGTTTCCGGTTTGGGCCGGCTCACTTTGCGTGGACTCGCTCCATCGCCAATCAGGCGGCCAAAAACCATTTTCCCGGCGCTGGTCTGGAGAGAGTTAATGACGGTAAATTCCACCTCTTCGTTGAGGAGCGGCCGCCCTTGCTCGACGACGACCATCGTCCCGTCGTCGAGATACCCCACGGCCTGGCCCGGCTCCTCGCCGGTCTTCATCAGCCGAACACTCAGCCGCTCGCCCGCCAACACCGCCGGTTTGAGCGCCGTCGCCAGGGCATTCACGTTGATGACTTCGATGCCGCGAAGCTGGGCGACTTTGTTGAGATTAAAATCCGTGGTGAGCACGCGCGCGTTGAGTTCGCCGGCCAGCGCCATCAGGCGCTGATCCACCTCGCCGTCCCCGGAGGTATCGCGCGACGAGTGATCGTAGAGAATCACTTCGATGTTCTTGGTGCGCTGCAGGCGGCTGAGAATATCCAATCCGCGCCGGCCGCGCGTGCGCTTGAATTTGTCCGCGCTGTCGGCCACCCCCTGCAATTCCAGCAGCACAAAACGAGGAACGATGAGCTGCTGATCGAGGATTCCCGTATCGGCGATCTCGGCGATGCGCCCGTCGATCAAGGCGCTGGTGTCCAGCAGGATCGGCCGAGCGCCTTTGATCTGCTTGGAGAATTCCACGTAAGGAACGATGAACCGAAAATCGTCCTTGGTTTGCAGCACAAAGCTGACCGCCAGGTAACACGTCGTGACGCCCACGAGCATGTTGACGTAGGACTCCAGGGCATCGCGTTGTTTAAAGAATGCCTCGGTCTCTGTGGCGTTCAGCGTCAATCCCGGCTGCCACTGTTGCATGATAAGGTGAATGGCAAAGCTCAGGCCATAGGCGATCAGGACGCCGACGACGAGTCCGAAAAACGTGCCGGAGAATATTGCCAGCTTGCGGCGCGGAGCGAGAATGTCGACGCAGACAAACAACACCCCGAATACCAGGGCGACGGCCATGACCAGCCACTGATCCGGCCCGCCGAACTGGTTGGGGTCCTGTACATACGCCCATCCGATGCCGGCCATCAGCAGGATGAACAGGGCTCTTATGATCTGAAGAAACATGACCTAAACTCCCTGACAACGGGAACTTGCCAAAGGATCATATCGGTTATGCACCCCACCGGTCCACAGACCGGACCGGCTGAAAACGACACCAATAGACTTAAGTCGCCTGGGCGCGTAATGTTGCACCCCCTGCTTGGTCGATTGGGGGGTGTGGCTCCATTTTGCGGCTATCGCTCCTGCCATGCTCCTGCTCCGCTATAGGCGGGGAAGGGATGGGTTGGGGGTTCTGCCGGTTGTTCTCTTCGGGGAATTATGCTCCTTTGGCAAGCTCTTATTCTCGGACTCATCCAGGGCGTCGGCGAATTGTTTCCCGTCAGCAGCCTCGCCCAGACGATCCTCATCCCCGCCCTTCTGGGGTGGAAGGTTGATCTCGGCGGGCCGGATTACCTTGCCTTCGTTGTCGCCCTTCATCTGGCCACGGCGATTGCGCTGGTGATCTATTTCTGGAAAGACTGGGAAATCGTCGTGCGCGCCTTTTTAGGCAGTCTGCGACAAAAGAAACTCGTCTACGACGCCCCCAGCAAATTCGCCTGGCTGTTGGTGGCCGGAACATTAGTGGTCGGCGCTGTCGGCGGCGTCTTTGAGAAAAGTTTCCGCCGTTTCTTTGACGACCCCAAATACTACTGGATCGTCGCGGCAATCCTCGTCGTCAATGGCGTGCTGATGCTGGTGGGCGATCTCGCCAAGCGCAAAGCCGCGCAGCAAACCGAGCGGAAAAAGGCTGAAGAGATGAGCTTTCCCGAGGGAACCCTCGTCGGCGCGGCACAAACATTGGCGCTGGTGCCCGGTATTTCCCGGAGCGGCGTCACCATCGTCGGCGGCATATTGGCGGGTCTTAGCTACGAAGAGGCGTCGCGATTTTCCTTCATGCTGGCCACGCCGGTTATCGGCTTGGCCGCTATGCTGAAATTGCCCTCGCTCCTGAAATCCCATGAGGCGATGAAACTCGCGGTTCCCGCGGCCCTCGTCGCCGGCATTGCCGCCTATCTCTCCGTCGCCTTCCTCATGCGCTACTTCAAGCACAACCGTCTCAGCCCCTTCGGCTACTACTGCATCGCGTTTGGGGGATTCGCGATGATGGCGCTACTGAGGTAGGCGCAGGCATCAATAAGGCCATCGCTGAGCGTCGATTGAATGGGAATTGCATTTCTCGGCGTCTCTGCGTCTCGGCGTTCATTTCTGATTTCGACGACTTATTGCGCCGGCGGCGCTGCCGGCGCGGCCTCGGGTGCCGGAACTGCGATCGTATATGGAATCGCCGGCAACATCGACGCATCCTGATCGGAAACGTCCTTGGCCGCGTTGTCGATCGTGGTTTGCAAGTCCTGCGGCGTCTTTCCGCCTGCCACCGGCTTACCGCCCAGCGCCAAGGAGAGTTGCTTGGCGCCAAACGCCGTCAGCATTTCACCCGATAGCGCCGCGGTCTTTCGCATCTTGGCCCCCGGACCCGTGGAGGTCTGGTTGGTCAGCGCCGTAAAGTGGTCGAGCGCGTCCTGGAATCGCTCCTCGGCAAGTTGGGCCAGATCGCTGGCACTGGGCGAAGCGATGCTCTGCAGGCAATCTGCGATGGTCTTGGGAGCGGAGTCGCCCAGCGCCGCCTGCGCCGCGTCCAGCGCCTGCTTTGCCTGAATGCTGATCAGCGTCTCGCTGGAATAATTCAGTGCCAGCGCACGCTCGGCTTGCGCCGCTGCCAATCGGGAGGTGCTTCCGCTGGTGGCTTCAATGAGTTGCTGCAGCGAATCGGATTCCGTCGGAGCAGTGCGGTCGGACGAAAGTCGATCCGCCAGACTGCGCCGGATATCATCGCCGGCCTTCGCGGCCGAATTGAACGCCGTGATCGCTCGCTTCAACTGATCCGCCGCTTTATCGCGAAGATCGCGCGACTGGCCAATCAGCGTGTTCAGTTCAGCGCACTGATCCGCGATGGTCGTCGGCTGAGGGAGCGGAGCGGGCACGTTCGTCTGATCGCCTGCCGCCGGCGTCGAGGACGGCGCTGGTGTCGAAGCACCCGCCGATCCCGCCAGCATTGTGATCGCCGCCTTCTGCGACTCAATATCCTGTTTCACGCTCTGCCAGGCCAGGTCCAGATCGGCAATCTCGTGGTTATACGTATCGATGGCCTGCTGCACGCCGGCCCGCTGGCCCTGGCTGGTCCGCAGGTCGGACTGCAATTGCGCCGCTGTCGCGTCGAGTTTATCAACCTGGACTGCCAATTCCGCGGCTTGCCGGCGCAGGCCCGCCGCCTGTTTCACGTCATCGACCGATGTCTGTCCCTGGTCGGAAAGCGATTTTTGCTGAAGCTGATCCGACTGCTCGAGAACGCTGGTGCGCTGGGCGGTAAGCGCCGCCGCCTGCGTGCGATTATCCTGCAGTTTGGCTTGCACCGCGCTGATCTGTGCATCCAATCCCGACAGGGTATGCAGAGTCAGCAAATCTTCCGGCCGGATGGGACGAGGTTGAACGACTGGCGCCGTTACCGTCGGAGCGGAAGCCGTCGTGTCCGCAGGCGCGGTCGTCTGCGGCGCTGCCGTTGTATTCTGCTTAGCGCCACCGCTAAACAGTGACGCGAAGAACCCGCCACCCCCCGTCTCGGCCGGCTTAGTCGGAGCCGAAGCCTGCGGTGCAGGCGCTGGCGCCGCTGGAGCCGGTGGGGGCTCCGAAGCGGCCGGAGCAGCCGGCGGCGCGACTGAAGAAAGATCAACCGCTTCAGCCGGTGGCGGCGGGAGATTGGGTCCCGGCCATACGTCGATCCCCGCGCCGCCCTGGGCTGCCGCGATCTTGGCCCGCAATTGATCTTGAGCAGTCGAGGGATCGTACGCCTGATCGGACGCGATCTGTGCCTGAGCCGACCGCGCCTGGGCCGTGGCCACCCGCAGTTCGCCGAGAATGCGCGTGATATTAAGGTCTACGTCCTGGGCCTTCGACAACAGGTCGTCAGCCGC
>JBEKYH010000359.1:0-5546 GCA_049511115.1 Tepidisphaeraceae bacterium
AGGCCGATGGCACCATCCCCCAGGAACAGGTGGACGTGCTTCTTGCCATCGGCAAATGGCTCGACGTGAACGGCGAGGCGATTTACTACACGCGCCCGTGGGTGAAATTCGGCGAAGGCCCCGTCGCCGACGCCGTGGCGACATCGATGGCCAAGCTGCGCGCCGCCGGGTTCGCCGGAAAGCTCAACGGCCAGAATATGGCGGGTGACGGCGTCGGCGGGGGCGGCCTGCCGCGCGGCAGCAAATATACCCCGCAGGACATCCGCTTCACTACGCATGGCGACACGCTCTATGCGACCGTCATGGCCTGGCCGGACGAGCAGGTGGTCATTAAGTCGCTGGCGACGGGCCAGAACGTGCCGGGCAAAGTCGAGAAGGTCGAGCTGCTCGGCCACACCGGCGACCTTGATTTCACGCAGGACGCCGACGGATTGAAGGTGAAGTTCCCGGCGGAAAAACCCTGCGATTTTGCTTACGCGCTGAAGATCACCGGATTGAAATTGAAATAGATCTCGCCAACAAGGAGGCGCCTCAGATGAAATTCTCATTCAGCCGCCGCGCTTTCCTCAAGGCCTCGACCCTCGCGGCCGGCGCGGGCCTGACCGCGCCGTTCTGGCAGTCCCGGCTTTTGGCCGCAAGTGACGCGACGGCACCAAGCGCCAGCGCCGCGCCGGAAATTCCACCCGGCCCATTCGCGGGCAATCGCGAATCGCTCAACGCTTACCACGTGCCCGACTGGTTCGCCGACGCCAAGTTCGGCATCTGGAATCATTGGGGCCCGCAATCGGCGGCCGAGTACGGCGACTGGTACGCGCGCCGCATGTATGTGCAGGGCGAGCCGCAATACAACCACCACCTCCAGCATTACGGCCACCCCTCCAAGACGGGGTTTGTGGGCGTCATCAATTCGTGGAAAGCCGACAAATTCGACGCCGACTACCTGATGGGCCTCTATAAGAAAGCCGGCGCCAGATATTACATGTCCATGGGTGTCCACCACGACAATTTCGACATGTGGGACTCGAAATATCAGCCCCGTTGGAACGCGGCGGTCAGCGGTCCCAAACGGAACATCCTGGGCCTGTTCAGGGCGGCCGCCGATAAGCACGGCCTGCGCTTTGGCGTCAGCGAGCACCTTTCCAACAGCTTCTGCTGGTATGGGCCCGCGCACGGGAGCGACAAGACCGGGCCGCTTGCCGGCGTGCCCTATGACGGAATCGATCCGCAATTCGCCGATCTCTACCATGACTACACTCAGATGCCGGCGGACTTCGTGCAGAAAGTGGTGAACGCTCCCGCCAAGGGCGCTATCGCCATGAGCACCGAAGGACCGCCGTCATGGCGGCAAAACTACTTCGACCGCATCAAGGATGTCGTCACTCGATATCAACCCGATCTCCTCTACACCGACGGCGGAATTCCCTTCGGCGATTACGGCCTGTCGCTGGTCGCTCATCTGTACAACACCAGCGCGCGCCGCAATGGCGGAACGATCGAGGCCATCTATACCGGCAAGAGCCGCGCCGACGCGGCCGCCGGCATGTGCGTCCTCGACGTGGAGCGCGGAGTCGTCGATTCCATCTGGCCGCGCACCTGGCAGACCGACACCTGCATCGGCAACTGGCACTACGACACCCGGGCCAGGTACAAAACCCCCAAGCGCGTCATCGACATGCTCGTGGACATTGTCAGCCGCAACGGCAATCTGCTGCTGAATTTCCCCCTCCCCAACAATGGCATGCCCGATCCGAAAGAGATGGCCATCCTCCAGAGCATCACCGATTGGATGGCCGTGAACAGCGAGGCGATTTACGCGACCCGCCCCTGGAAAACGTTCGGCGACGGCCCCGGCGCGCAAATCAAAATTATGCCCGGAGTGCAGTTCAACGAAAACAACCGCCAGGATTTCACCTCTGACGAGGTTCGCTTCACCACAAAAGGCCACACGCTCTACGCCTTTTTCATGGGATGGCCGGATAAACAGATAGTCATTGCCCCGCTGGCGACCACCAGCCCCAACGTCGTCGGGAAAATCGAAAACGTCGAGCTTCTTGGCTTTGGCGGCAAGCTGACATGGAACCATGACGAAAAGGGGCTTACCGTGCAACTCCCCATGCCAAAACCCTGCGAACATGGTTATGCTCTCAAGATCGCCGGCCTGGCAACCGTGTGATCGCATCAAAAGAGATTTGCTCATCAGATAAACTCATTTGGAGGAACCGATGAAGATTTCCCGCCGAACCGCTCTCCAATTATTCGCCGGCGCTGGCGCCTCAATCTGCCTGCCCAACGCTTTCGGCCAGACTCCGCCCGCCCCCGCCGACGCTCCCGTCGCGGCGCCGAGCATTCCTCCCGCGCCCGCGCCGATTCTCGCCCCGCCCGGTTTTGGCGTCGCTCCCGGACCTTTCCAGCCCACCTTGGAGTCCCTCTCCGCTTACCAGGCGCCCGACTGGTATCGCGATGCCAAGTTCGGCATCTGGGCACACTGGGGTCCCCAATGCCAGCCCGAAATGGGCGACTGGTACGCCCAAAAGATGTATCAGTTCAACGGCGCCATCTACAAGTTCCACGTTCAGAAATACGGCCATCCCTCCAAGTTCGGTTTCAAGGACGTGATTAACGAGTGGAAGGCCGAACAATGGGACCCGGTGGCCCTGATCGCGCTGTACAAAAAGGCCGGCGCCAAGTTCTTTTCGGGAATGGCCAACCACCATGACAACATGGACATGTGGAATTCCACCTACCAGCCCTGGAACAGCGTCAATGTCGGCCCCAAGAAGGACATTATCGGCGGCTGGGAAAGAGCCGCCCGCGACGCGGGCCTGCGCTTTGGCATTTCCTGCCACGGCGCTCACACCTGGGACTGGCTGCAGGTCTCTCAAGGTTCTGATACGTCAGGCCCGTTGAAGGGCGTTCCCTACGATGGCGTCATGACCAAGGCCGACGGCAAGGGACTCTGGTGGGAAGGATACGATCCCCAGGACCTATACGCCCAATACCACGCCCGCGGCAAATGGGGCTGGAACCTCACCCCCGCCGCCGGCTCGCCCCCGGTCGACAAGGCCTACGTCGAAAAGTTCTTCAACCGCATCGCCGACCTGATCGACAAGCACAATCCCGACCTTCTCTACTTCGACGACACGGTGATGCCCATGTACCCATCCACCGACATCGGCCCGCGCATCGCCGCTTATCTCTACAACACCAATATCGCCCGCCACGGCCGGCTCGAAGCCGTCATGACCGGCAAGGACCTCAACAAAGCCAATGCCCCCTGGCGGAAAGCGCTCATGTTGGACCTCGAGCGCGGCGTCAGCAACGGCGCGGAAACAATGACCTGGCAGACCGACACCTGCATCGGCAACTGGCATTACCAGCGCAGCCTCTTCGATCAACATAAATACAAGACCGCCAGGCAGGTCGTGCAAATGCTCGTCGACATCGTCAGCAAGAACGGCAATCTCATGCTCAATATCCCGCTGCCCGGACGGGGCATGCCCGATGATGACGAATTGAAAATCCTCTCGGCCCTGGCCGATTGGATTGGCCCCAATGGTGACGGAATCTATGGCACCCGCCCCTTCTCGGTCTACGGGGAAGGACCCTCGGTAACGACGACCGCCCCGGCCAACCGCTTCGGTGGCGCCGTCGACGTTCGCGCCTACACGCCGCAGGACGTGCGCTTCACGAAAAAGGGCGATACCGTATATGCGTACTTGATGGGTTGGCCGACGGACGGAAAAGCCGTCATCAAAACGCTCGCCAAGGGCGCCGACGCATTCCCCAGGGACGTGGCCAAGGTCGAATTGCTGGGCGTCGGCCCGGTGGCGTTCTCGCAGGACGCTTCGGGCCTGACGATCACCCTGCCCGACCAGAAGCCCAACGATTTTGCGTATGGATTTAAGATCACCCCGGCATGATTACGATGCGCAGGTCCGCCAACTTCAAAGTCAGGCTATGCGATGAAACGAACATTGTCCCGCCGACATTTCATGAAGATGACCGCGGCCGCCGCGGTGGCCTCGCGGTTTGCGCCGGCGTTCGCGCAAGACACGCCGCAACCGCGCCACGCCATCGCGCCCGGGCCGTTTGAGGCGACCTGGGAATCGCTCGTCGCCAATTACAAAACGCCCGATTGGTATCGTGACGCCAAGTTCGGCATGTGGGCCCATTGGACTGCGCAATGCGTGCCCGAGCAGGGGGATTGGTACGCCCGGCGAATGTATATCCAGGGAGAGAGCGATTACGACTATCACGTCAAAACCTACGGGCACCCATCCAAGTTCGGGTTCATGGAAATCGACAATCTCTGGAAAGCCGAGAAATGGGATCCGGCGCGGCTCATCAGCCTCTACAAGCGCGCCGGCGCGAAATACTTTTTCGCGATGGGAACGCATCACGACAATTTCGACATGTTCGATTCGGCGCATACAGCCTGGAACGCGGTAAACGTCGGCCCGAAAAAGGACCTGGTCGGAACCTGGGCCAAAGTGGTGCGCGAAAACGGCCTGAAGTTCGGCGTCTCCAATCACTCCTCGTGGGCGAATCGATGGCTCCAGCCGGCCTACGGCTACGACGCCGAGGGACCGCTGGCGGGCGTGCGCTATGACGCCTACACGTTGACCAAGGCCGACGGCAAGGGCAAGTGGTGGGAAGGGCTTGATCCCCAGGACTTATACACCGGCAACGTGGTAAAGATTCCCGATGGAATCAAGACCATCGCGGATTACCAGAAGTGGATCAACGCCAATACCAGCCTCGCCAAGAGCAACCCCATGCCGCCAGATGCATTTTGCGAGAATTGGTATTTACGCTGCAAAGACCTGGTGGAGAAGTATCAGCCGGACGTGCTGTACTTCGACACCAACGAACTTCCGCTCGATCAATATGGCCTGGACGTGGTCGCCCATTATTACAACCTCAGCGCCGCGCGCAACGGCGGCCACGCCGATGTGGTCGTGAACGGCAAGCACATTCTGCCGAACCACGTCGGCGCGTTCGTCGAGGACATCGAGCGCAGCACGGCCAACGCCATTCGCCCCGACGCCTGGCAGACCGACACTTGCATCGGCGATTGGCACTACAGCCGCGCGATCGCGGAGGGGAATCGTTACCAGACGGTCGCGACAATCGTCGGAATGTTGACCGACATCGTCAGCAAGAACGGCAATTTGATGCTGAATATCCCGTTGCGCGGCGACGGGTCGATTGATGAGCACGAAGAAGCATTCATCGCCGGCCTGACCGCTTGGATGGATGTGAATTCCGAGGGCATTTACGCAACACGACCCTGGAAGATTTACGGAGAAGGCCCGGCCACTATGGCTCGTCCCGCTCTTCGCGGCGGGCGCGGTTCGGCGCCGGCGTATACGTCGCAGGATATTCGCTTCACGACCAAGGCAGGCACGCTTTACGCGTTCGTCGGCGCGTGGCCGGAATCGCGCGTCGCGAGCATCAAGAGCCTGGGGACGGCGTCGCCGCAAATGGCCGGAGCGAAAGTCGCTGCTGTGTCGCTTCTCGGTTTCGACCGCCCGTTGACCTTCGCG
>JBEKYH010000360.1:0-5544 GCA_049511115.1 Tepidisphaeraceae bacterium
CGAGAAACGCGGCGACAACGAAGCCGCCCTCGCGGATTGCCAGAAGGCGTTTGACCTGCAGCAGAATGTATTGCTGGATTTGGAGTTGCTGCACTTCAAGCATCTGCACTACCTCGCGACGCAGGCGGCAACGCAACCGGCGACGATGCCCGGCGCGGGGATTACACCCGCGGGAATTACGCCCAATGGCACGCCATTGCCCCACAATCCAGTAAATCGCCGGCCAATTACTGGATTTTGATCTTCCATCAGAGCGGGTTGACTTTCCCTCCGATCTATACCAAAATGGTATAATGCGGTTGATCGGTGATGACGTCCTGAAGAAAGCCGTTCGCAAGCATGTTGATGCAAAAAAGTGGATTGAATCTTGGGTTGCGACCGTCGAGGACGCCGTATGGCAAAGCCTTGAGGACGTCCGAGCGGATTATCCCTCAGCCGATGGCGTTAGACTAAGGAGCCGGATCATCGTGACCGTGTTCAACGTGAAGGGCAACGAATATCGACTGCTGACGAACGTCAATTACCAAAACCAGTTCGTCATGGCATTGGAGCTTTTGACGCACGCCGAATACGACAAGAACAAGTGGAAAGAAAGGTACTGAAATGCGCGCTGCCACCCGACATTCCGCCACCGATTCGTACATGAAACTGATCGCTGAACTTCCTCTTCGTCGGATCAAGACCGCGGCCGAGCACGCCAAGGCAAAGGGAATTATCCTGCGGTTGTCATCCCAAGATACGGATCGGGGAGCATCGGACTATCTGGACATACTTGTTGATTTGGTCGCCGATTTTGAGCGGCGGTCTGAAGCGGCAATCGACTCGTCAACTGTGGCGGCATCCGACCTAGTGCGGCATCGCATCGACGAGCGCGGTATGTCGGTTAGTTCGCTTGCCGGCCTCATCGGTGTACCGCAGCCCAACCTGTCCGAAATGCTCAATGGCAGGCGGGCTTGGAGCAAGACCGCCATTCGCGGACTTTCCGCGCATCTGAACATCCGAGCCGACCGTTTCTTGGCCTAATCAAGAGCATGTTCGGGAGCGTGCCGTTCGCGTTGGCCCCACCGTTACATCGTGATACACTTACCCAAATCAGTCGGCCGTCACCGACATCAGGCACCCGTAGCTCAATTGGACAGAGCATCGGTCTTCGGAACCGAGGGTTGCAGGTTCGACTCCTGCCGGGTGCATTGATTGACGAGGACTTACGACACATCGACACTCAAGAAGCACTTCTCTGGACCGGCACAGCCGCATCGGTCGTGAATCGGCATCTCGCCGGGCCATATGCCGACTATTTGATTGGCCCGATCCGCTCGGAGCCGATGGCAATGTCATCGTAATACACGTCGAACCCGTTCGGCACTCTTCCCCAGGAGCGGAATCCAAACCCGAAATCGACGAAGTCCTTCACGAGATGGTCGGCCGTTCCTTTGTAGACGACCTTGGTGTCGGTCACCTTGTCGCCGTCGATCCAGATCGTAATTGAATCGGGATTGTCGTTGAATTCCCACTCCAGGCAGAACCATTTGCCGACCGGATAGGCCGGACCCGCATACATCTGTTCGCCGCGGGGAATATCCTTGGCGTTCTGCTGATATGACAACTGGGCCTTGTTCTGCCTCAG
This sequence comes from Tepidisphaeraceae bacterium, assembly GCA_049511115.1. Taxonomy (GTDB): domain Bacteria; phylum Planctomycetota; class Phycisphaerae; order Tepidisphaerales; family Tepidisphaeraceae; genus JBEKYH01. Next base: position 1,628 of record JBEKYH010000360.1, read on the forward strand.
TCCGATCTCAAGGAAATTGGATATGGGCCAGCCCGCGCTGCCCGCCGTGATGAACACGTCATGGGCATTCGGCGGCGCCTTGGGAAATTGCACGTACGCCCGTCCGAAAAAGTGATCCTTCAGCGAATCGGGCAAATGATTAGCGACAATAAAGGCATAACTTCGCGGGACCGCCGGATAATGCACAAGCAGCGCATATTTGCCGTGCGCCACAACGTCGCTCTCCACGGTGATCGTCGGCCCTGGGGTGCTTGGCTGTGTCGCGGGGGGAAAAATGCGCGCTGACCAGATATCCGGGTTCAATGCCCCCGATTCGAAATCTTCCGTGAACAAGGGCGCGGCCGCGGGCTGCGTGGTAGGAGCATCCTGGCCCAGCGCCCTGGAGCCAAATAGAGCCACAACCAGCAACGCCGCCGCCGAAAGATGCAAACGAACGGTTATCCGGTGATTCATCGAGACAATCTCCTCTGGTTAGAAGGAAATACCCTTCAATTCGCCAAATGTTTTCGGCCGGGGACAACATTTCGGGGATTTGGTAGTCTATGTAAAGCTGTAGGCCTTTAGCGGAAGCCGAAAGATATTGTCGCAATTGATGCCCATTGGGAGGAACAATTCATGCCCCGTAGTTGTAGGTTTTGGTGGGTTCCCTGTCTTTCATGCCTCCTTGTTCTGATGCCGCGTTCCGCAACCGCCGCGCCGGGGCGCGACATCACGTCTTTCGATGCCGACTGGCGATTTCTCCAGCAGGACCTGGGCAATGGGCAGGAGGTCGCCGTTGACGATGCGAATTGGCGCAAGCTCGACGTGCCGCACGATTGGAGCATCGAAGGCCCGGTCGCCCAGTCCAACCCCAGCGGCCAGGCAGGGGGATATTTTCCCGACGGAGTCTCCTGGTATCGCAAGCATTTCACGCTGGGCGACGAGGATGCCCAGAAGCGCGTCTTCATCGACTTTGACGGGGTGATGGCCAACAGCGACGTCTGGATCAACGGCTTCCATCTGGGCAATCGACCCTACGGTTACGTCAGCTTTGAGTATGAATTGACTGGCCACCTCAATTTCGGCGCGGGCGCTGCCAACGTGCTCGCCGTGCGCTCCGACACCTCTAAGCAGCCCGCCTCCCGGTACTACTTCGGCTCGGGAATCACCCGCCATGTACGCCTGGTTGTCACAGATCCCCTTCACTTCGATTATCACGGCCTGTTTATTTCCACGCCGCAAGCAACGCCCGACGCCGCGACCATACACGTCCAGGGGACTATCCTGAATCAAGGCGATGCGGCGCATCAGATTACCCCGCGCATCGCCCTGTTTGGCCCGGACGGCTCGGCCGTCCCGATAACGCCTGGCCCCATGACGCCGGTCAGTGTTGACCCCGGCAAATCAGTGGATTTCTCTCAGGATGTTCAAATTGACCATCCCCAATTCTGGGATCTCGACCAGGCGCGGCTTTACAAGGCCGTCGTTTCCCTCGCCGACGGCGACCAGGCGCTCGACGACCAGACCGCGTCGTTCGGCATCCGCACGTTCAAGTTCGAGCCCGCCACCGGATTCTGGCTTAATGGCAAGAACATCCGCATCCAGGGGGTCTGCCTCCACGCCGAAGCCAGCGCGTTTGGAGTCGCCGTGCCCGCCGGCGCATGGGAGCGACGCCTCGCCGCGCTGAAGGAATGGGGCGTTAACGCAGTCCGCCTGGCTCACAATCCCCCGGACCCGGCGCTGCTCGATGTGTGCGACCGCATGGGAGTCATCGTAATGGATGAGATGTTCGATTGCTGGGACGTCGCCAAAAATCCCTTTGACTACCACCTCTATTTCGATAAATGGTCCGTGATTGATACCCGCAGCACGGTCCGGCGCGATCGCAACCATCCCAGTATTTTCCTGTACAGCGCCGGCAACGAGATTCATGACACACCCAATGGGCCAAAGTCGGTGGCCATCCTCACCGGCCTCGTAAAGGAATTCCATGAAAATGATCCGACGCGGCCGGTGACGCAGGCGCTGTTCCGCCCCAATTCCAGCCACGATTACGATGACGGCCTGGCCGACCTGCTCGATGTTGTCGGCACCAATTACCGGATGTCGGAATTGCTCGCCGCCCAGCAGGCCAAGCCGACGCGAACCCTCATCGGCACGGAAAACCACCTCTCGGATATTCCGATCATGTCCAAGAACCCGCCGCTGTCGGGGATATTCATCTGGGTCGGCGTGGATTACCTGGGCGAATCGCATCTCCAGCCCGGTCTGCATGGAGAATCCGGTCTTCTGGATCGCACCGACCAGCCCAAACCATTTATGTACGAAGCCGCTTCAACCTGGCGAAGCCAGCCGTTCGTGCACATGGTGCGCGCGGCAGCCACTGGTCGAGCGCCGACGGCGACGATCGACGGCGAAACCCCCACGAACATGGCTCAGGCAGCAAAGGCCGCATTCCGCGGGCCGCCCGCCGATTGGTCGCCGGCCAATCAGGCCGCCCACACGGAAAGCGTTGCCGTCTACAGCAACTGCCCCAGCGTGGAGCTAATCCTGAACGGCGCATCCGTCGGCAAGAGCAGCCGGCGCGGAAACACGGGAACATTCACTTTTAATGTCCCCTTTGCTCCCGGCACGCTGAGCGCCACCGGTTACGACAAAGACGGCCAAGCCGTGGCCACCGAGGAGTATCACACCGCCGGGCCGGCTGCCAAGATTGTCTTAACGCCGGACCAGACCAAACTCGCCGACGACTGGAATGACGTCTCCTTCGTCCGCGCCACAGTCACCGACGCCAAGGGCGTTCCCGTGCTTGCCGCCGACAATGAGATCACTTTCACTGTCACCGGCGCGGGCAAACTGGCGGCCACTGATAGCGCCGACGGCAACAGCCAGGAGCCGTTCCAGGGGAATAAGCGTCAGGCATTCGGCGGAACCTGCCTCGCGTTTGTCAAAGCCACCGCCGCCGGCGGACCGATCACCATCACCGCCACCGCGGACGGTTTAGCCGACGGCAGCGCGAATCTGGAGGCCGTCCCCGCAAATGCGCCGTAATCGTATGGATGTGAAAAAACCGTGCCCGGACATGCGATGCCTTCAACACAAGAGAATGTCACCCGCGCGGTCGAGCTTTTACAAAAGGGAGATATCAGCGCGGCATTGCTCTGGTACTCCGCAGCGCTGAATCTCGACCCCGAGAATATTGTTTTGCGCTATCGAGCCGGCAATGCCTTGAGGCAATTGCCGATCCTGTTGCACTGCCTTGTGCATGCCTCTAAGGTGAGCGCCGTCGCGTGCAGCTTGGACGGCAGGCTGCTCGTCTCCGCCGGCCAGGATAAGACCGCTCGGCTCTGGGACGCGACGACGGGCTTGCCGAGCGCGCCGCCCCTGCGGCACGATGACGCCGTGTGGGACGCCTCTTTCAGCCCCGACGGCCGGCGCGTCGTCACCGCCGGCGAAGACAAGACGGTCCGCCTTTGGGACACCGCCACCGGACAACCCCTCGCGCCGGCAATGCGCCACGCCCAGCCCGTCACACAAGCTTCGTTCAGCCCCGACGGCAAGCGCGTCATTACCGCCTGCCAGGACAACACAGCCCGAATCTGGAATGCCGAAAACGGCGCCCTCGTGCTGACGTTGCGGCATCACGACGCCGTTCTGGGCGCCTCCTTCAGCACGGATGGGAAATCGGTCATCACCGCCAGCCAGGACGCGACCGCGCGCATTTGGGATTCGCTCAGCGGCATCGCGACCACGCCGCCCCTGCAGCACGATCGCGCCGTCTGGAAAGCCGCGCTGAGCGCCGACGGCAAATTGGCGGTGACCGCCAGCGACGATAAAACCGCGCGAATCTGGGACGCTTCATCGGGTGCGCCGCTCAGTTCGCCGCTGGCGCACGACGGCCCAGTCCTCGATGCCTGCTTCAGTCCCGATGGCGAAAC
>JBEKYH010000361.1:0-5519 GCA_049511115.1 Tepidisphaeraceae bacterium
TGAATCATCCTGGAATCGACAAAATCGCCTTCACCGGCAGCACCGAAGTCGGTAAGCTCATCCAAAAGGCCCTGGCCCCCACGAGCAAACGCTACACGCTGGAACTCGGCGGCAAGGCGGCCAACATCATCTTCGAGGACGCCGCCATCGATCAAGCCGTCGAGGGCATCATCAACGGCATCTTCTTCAACCAGGGCCATGTTTGTTGCGCCGGCTCGCGCCTGCTGGTCCAGGAAGGCGTCTACGAGCAAGTCCTCCGCAAGCTCCAGGATCGAATGCGCACTTTAATCGTCGGCGATCCGCTGGATAAGAACACGGACATCGGCGCCATCAACTCCAAGGTGCAACTGGAACGCATCGAAAAGTATCTCAAGATCGGCCAGGACGAAGACGCCCAGATGTGGCAGAGCGATTGTTCTCTCCCAACCGCCGGTTATTTCTGCCGGCCGACCCTGTTCCTGAACACCAGCCAGTCGCACCGGATCACCACGGAGGAAATCTTCGGCCCCGTGCTGGCGATCCAGACCTTCCGCACCCCCGCCGAGGCGGTCGAGAAAGCCAATAACACGCCCTACGGCCTCTCCGGCGGCGTCTGGACCGACAAAGGCTCCAAGATTTTCAAGATCACCTCCCAGATTCGCGCCGGAGTCATCTGGGCCAACACCTACAACAAATTTGACCCGACCTCCCCGTTCGGCGGCTATAAGGAATCCGGCGTGGGCCGCGAAGGCGGCCTGCACGGCCTTGGCGCCTATGTGAACTTGAATTAAACACCCATGCGAAACGGCAAACTACAACACAAACCCAACGGCGCCGCCGCGAGCCCGCGCCCCAATTCGCGAGCCGATTCGCGCGCCGAATCGCCCGTCGAAGCGCGACCGGCTTCCGAGCCAAACGGCGATCGCTTGCCGGTGCTCAAGACCTACAAGATTTTTATCGGCGGCAAATTCCCGCGCACGGAATCCGGCCGATACTACCTGCTGAACGACCCGCGCACCGGCCGGCCCCTGGCCAACATTTGCCAGTGCAGCCGCAAGGATTTCCGCGACGCGGTCGTGTCCGCGCGGGCGGCGCAATCCGCCTGGGCGGGCCGAGCGCCGTACAATCGCTCGCAAATCCTCTACCGCATCGCCGAGATGCTGGAAGGCCGCACTGCCCAGTTCATCGAGGAAATAGTCCAGCAGGGCGGCTCCCCCGCACAGGCCAAGGCCGAAGTCGCCGCCGGCATCGACCGCCTGGTCTACTACGCCGGGTGGGCCGACAAGTACCAGCAGATTTTCAGCAGCGTGAATCCCGTGGCCAGTTCGCATTTTAATTTCAGCATGGTTGAGCCGACCGGCGTGGCCGCCATCCTCTGCCCGCAAAACTCCGCGTTGATCGGCCTGATTTCGACGATCGCCCCGGCCATCTGCGGCGGCAATACAGTGGTCGCCCTAGCCGCCCGCGACCTCCCGCTCTGCGCGGTGACCTTGGGCGAAGTGCTCGCCACCAGTGACCTCCCCGGCGGCGTCGTGAACATCCTCACCGGCGGCCGGGCCGAACTATTGGAACAATTCGCCAGTCACATGGACGTCAACGCCGTTATCTACTGCGGCGGCGATCCGACCGAAGCGGCCGCCGTCCGCGCCAAGGCATCGTTGAATGTGAAGCGCGCCATCATCTACGATCGCCCGGACTGGCTCGCCAGCGACGCACAAGGCCCGTACTTCATCCTCGACACGCAGGAAGTGAAGACGACCTGGCATCCGATCGGCGTGTAACTGCACCACGGCCGTCGCCCCCTCAGTGGCTTGGGTGCACTGCAAATAAAAACGGCCCGGGGATTAACCCGCGCCGTTTCGCACACTCCTTCTCCGTTTGGCTCAGTCATTCATCGCACATGCTGGTCCAGGAACCAGGCCTGCAATTCATTCGTGCGGATGACGTTCGACACGAGAATATCGTTCGTCGCGAGATCGCCGCGCGTCTCGGCATCCTCGGCCATGTTGCGCGCTTCGTAGAGGATCATGTCGTGCGCATCCAATAGCCGGGCAATCTGTGTCGGTACCGGTTCGCGGTCTTTGGGCGGCCGCGCGATTTTGGTCGCCTCGGCCACATCCGCGGCCATCGCAATCGCCAGTCCGCCGAGGGTTTGAATTCGTTCGGCAACCAGATCAACCAGCTTGGACTGCTCCTCGAAATGCTTATCGTAGAGCAGGTGAATCATATAGAACATCGGACCGGCCGCCTGCCAATGATGCTTCTTATATAAGTCGCGAATCGTCAGCGTGTCGGCGAGCAACTGGTTCAACTCATCGGCGCTTTGCGTCGCGACGGCCAAATCCAGCCCCAGCGGATTCCGCTGCATGACGCCGAATTCCTGTGTCTGGCCGTCAATGAGCGCGGTCGAGAAACGATTCGTACGATGGCCGCTCGCGCGAGGCGAATGTCCATTCGCACGATGCGCGTGTCCGTTCGCGCGGTGCGCCTTGCCATTGGCGTGATCTGATTTGACCTGCATCATAACTGCCTCCCATAAAAAGTCGGCGGCTCGTGCGACGCCTCGCCTATGCGCTCTTGCCGGACGGTCCCACGAGCATCATCACCAGGCCCACCGCGCCGGCGACAGCGCCGCCGAGGAGATACCACGTCGTGGTTTCAGTGAACCGGCCCAGGAAGGTATTGCTGACCTGGTCCGCCACTGAATGCGAGGAATTAATCCCCACGATCAGCAGGCCCACGCCCAGCACAAGTAAAACGATTCCAATAATTCGTGAGTTCATAACCGATCTCCCGCGGCGCTGTGCCGCAATAAGCAATCTGCGGGCGAGGGAATCTCGCCCTTATTCCTGGGGCACATTCTTTTGCTTCTTAGTGGTTGCCTTGCCGTATTCCTCCTGCACCTTGCCGGCGATCTTCTGGGCCTTGCCCTTGATCTGCTGCCTGGTGTTGCCGGTAGCGGCGCCAACCACGTCGTTGGCATATCCCTTGGCCTGCTTGATTTTTCCCGCTGCGATGTCTTCTTTACCCATGACGATCTCCTCTAAAGTTGAACGACCGATTTCCGATTCGACACACGTTGAACCTCACTCATTCCCAGCCCTCCTCCGGCCCGACAGATGCCGGAGGAGGGTGGGGGGGCACATGGCCGCGCTTAAGCGGCTCAATTCTCGTGCCGCCGGGAGGCAACGTGATTCCACGCGTCGCCGGCGGCGTGTTTGGCCTGTTCCCATTTCAGGCGGCATTCGCCCTTGGCTTGGTCCCAATCGCGAGCCAGCTCCCGTTCCACTTCCTCAAACTTTCGGCCTGTATAGCGATCGTAGGATTCCCAGCCATATCGATAGGCCGGGGCAAACTCCTCGTACCGGCTGTCGTGCGACACATATGGCCGCGTTTTGTAATGCTCGCTCCAGTAAAGGTCATCGCCGCTGGGCTCGATCTCTTCGGCGATTTCCTTGCCCGCCAGGCCGCCCACAACCGCGCCGATTGCCGCGCCGGCTGCCATGCCGACGGGACCGACCGCGGTTCCCGTCATTGTTCCCGCCGCCGCGGCGCCGGCGACTCCCGCCGCGCCTCCCGCCGCGGCCCCGACCCCCGTGCCCACCGGATGTGCTCCGGGAGCATGGGTGATCGGGTCCGGGTTTCTTGACGGGTCATTGATGCGAATCTTGCGGCTCATGACAGACCTCCGTTGAGGCGAACCCTGCTCTGAATCCTTAGAGCCAGGACAAATGGCTCTTGATGCGGTCCATGAGTTGCTTGCTGACCGCTTCGTCGCCGGTCACGCCGACGCGAATGGTCACCTTGCTCACGTTCTCACCGGCCTGCTCGATATCAATCGAGACATCATCGCCCTGGGCGGTCCGAGCGCTGACCTTGCCGTCAACCTTGGTTCCCGCGGCGTTGATATCCAGCAGGTTCAGGTCCGCAGCGGCCTTCTGCGCCGCGGTGGTCACCTTGTCGGGACTGCTATCGATCATGGTGGAATAAGAGCCAAGCGTATCCTTGGTCCCCGGCGTCTCAGTTGAGCAGCCGAAATTCACCAGGAGCATTCCCAATCCCAAAAGGCACATTGCCAAAAATGACGTTTTCATAACTGTTTCCTTTCCTGAACTCGCCGGAGCGATCACTTTGAATGCTCCAGCAAAAAAACTTCCCAACCGTTTTTCCGGGCCGCGGACATCCGCAGCGCCGTTGGCTGGCGACAAACCGCGAGGCTAGATGACCCTCAAAAGCATGAGGATCACGATCACCAGCAACACAAAACCCAGTCCGCCGGTCGGGCCGTAACCCCACTCCCGGCTGTACGGCCATGCCGGCACCGCGCCCAGCAGCATAAGAATCACGATGATCAGCAGAATTGTTCCTAACATGGCGTTCCTTTCGCAAAGTGGACGCGACACTCAATTGCGTCGCTTATCTGTGAAAGGAAGATAGGCTTGCGGCGCAAACGCCAGAATCGGGCAAGTCGAGAGAATCAGGTGGGGGTTTCCCCGATGGGGAAGAAAATTGAATCGCCAAGGCCGCCAAGAACGCCAAGGAATTCAGAAATGCTCATTCACCGCAGAGGCGCAGAGGACGCAGAGAAAAACAAAATAAAGACTCAAAACTGATGTTAATTTCATTAAGCTTCTCTGCGAACGCTGCGCCTCTGCGGTTAATAAAATTCTTCCTTGGCGTTCTTGGCGGCCTTGGCGGTTAAATCTCTTGTTTTTTCTTATTGCACCGATTCGCTTCCCACGCTCAGCAGCCGGATTTCGCGCAAATCCCATTGCTTGCCGTTGGGGAAGTAATCGAATTCCCAGCCGCTGGGGTAGCCGCTGCCGCCGGTTTCGTCCTGCACGGTTCCGGCGGTGAAGGTCACGGCGATCTTGGTATCGTCCTGCGTGGTTCTCTTGTTGGCGATGGCCACCGACTTCAGGCCCGCCATTTTTGCCGCCGCCGCCGCGGCATCGGCGATGCCCTGCCGGCCGCTGGAGTCCTTGGATTTGCCAAATGTAAAGACTTCCGTGTCATCATCGAGCAACGTCGCCAGTTTCGGCCAATCCTGTTTGTCGGCCGCATTGACGATCTCCACCGTCCGCCGCTCCATGCGCTCAGCGTCGGTGTCCACCAGGAAGACCAACGCCAGCAGTAAAATCGCCAGGCTCACTGTGAGCAGGCCCGCCGTTCGCACGCGGACATTGGCGCGGGCGTTTCCGTAGGTCAGTAAAACCGCTCCCGTGAGGGCGACTGCCGCGATGAACCACCAGGGGGTGTAAGCGAGGAATTGGAACATGGCAAACCCTCGAAAAAAGCCGATTCTCTACTCCGTGCGAGAAAAAAAGCCACGCAGGCACGGATAAAAGTCGTGCAAGCACGGGGAAAAATTACACGACCTTGGGGAAAACTCATTCTAACTCCGCCCAGCGTCCGATAACTCATCAGGCGAGCACGGGCGCTCTGGCCGCGCCCCATAACGCTACAGGACCGGCCCGATGACCGCAAGCTTCGATAGTTCATTACGTTATGTTTTGCCGGAGGGTTCGCCCCTGCTGGCC
>JBEKYH010000362.1:0-5482 GCA_049511115.1 Tepidisphaeraceae bacterium
ATGACTTCGCCGCTGGTCGTTTTATCGGGCGTATCGGCAAAGGATACATCCAGTTTATCATGCAATTTCAGCTTGGCGGCCTGGCTCGCCGGACTGTGGAACTCCACCCACAGGGGATTGTTGCTGACAATATAAACGGCCCCGTCCTTGGCCGTATTGGCGTTGACCGCTTCGCCCGCGAACAAGCCGACCTTTTCGACCACCCCGTCGATCGGGCTCAGCAGGGTCATGTGCTGCACCTTGTCCTGCTGGCGAACATATTCCAGTTGCCGCTGCTGGTGTGTTTCATTGGCTTGCTGCAATTTGGCCTTGGCGACATCCAGGTCCAGTTGCGCGTCGATCATCTCGCGCTGGGAATAACCACCGGCTTTACCCACTAGATCGGCATACATTTTGACCACTTGCGTCTTGGCGTCGATGGTCACCTGGGCTTCTTGAACTTCACCCGTCGCCTCGGCGGCGGCTTTGAGGATAGCCATATAGTCCAGGGCTTCGTCCTGGTCTTCGGTCATCAGGACATCGCCCGCCTTGACCATATCTCCAGGTTTCACCTTCACTTCCTTGATAATGTCGCTGCCGTCGGAGTTGGCCTCGAAAGTAACGCGATGCTCCTCGGACGGCATGCCGATCCCGTCGGCGATGTGGCTGTCCGTCAGTACCGTAGAATCGCTTCCTGGCGCGGTCTGGGCCGCCACAACGGCAATGGTGGAAAGCGTTACAAACGAAGCGACGAGAACCGTCGCGCCAACGAAATATCGTCGCAAATTCATATTGTTAAGTTCCAATTAGCTCTTTCAAACCCCGGAGATCATCCTTTTTACGTTGGTCGGATGCGCCGGTCAACCATAATCCGCCTTCACCCGCCTCTTTTTCGGCTATCCGTGCAACGCTCCGCCGGGATTATCCGCCGACATTACTTATCAGACCCACAGCTTTAGCTGCCTCCTCCTCAGTCCTCAGTCCTCGGCCCTTGGTCCTTTGCTCTATCCGTAACCAAGCTTTTCCAGGTCTTCCTCGCTCATGCCAAAATGGTGGCCGATTTCATGGAGAACAGTAGTACGGACCTGCCGCACCAATTGTTCCTCATTGTGGCAGACCTGCTGGATCGACTCCTGAAAAATATAAATCACGTCCGGTAACGTGCCGGAATCTTCGACGCTCCGCTGTGTCCGCGGCCGGCCCCGATACAGGCCGAGCAACAAATTGCCCGGCTCCAGATTCAAACCGGCCAGCTCTCGCGCCGTCGGCCGATCACGCACCTCAATCGGCACCTCCTCCAGGAAGTCTGCGAACTGCGCCGGCAATTCCTCCAGAGCAAGTTCCACCAACTCGGCGAATTTGCTTTTGCTCACGCGGTACGGCACCGGTAGAATTCTAGCCTATGAAATGGAATTCTCCCCTCCGCGCGTTGATATTACCGGGAACAAAACTCTTTTTTCCCTGTCTTCTCGCACTTCTTGCCTCCGGCTGCGGCATCCCCAGCTTTCTTGTCACTCCGGTGGAAAACAGCGGGGATTTGCAGGAAGTGCAGGTCCAGCCCGGCCAAGGCCTCTTTGCCGCCAAGGTGGCCATCATCCCCGTCGAAGGCGTCCTGGCCAACGTGAAATCCGGCAGCTTCCTTGGCCCCAGCGAGAATCCGCTGAATCTTTTCACGCAGGAACTGGATAAAGCCGCCAACGATTCCTCGGTGAAGGCGGTCGTCCTGCGCGTCAATTCCCCCGGCGGCGCGGTCGGCACCAGCGACACGATGTACGACGAAGTCCTCAAATTCCGCAAGAAAACCGGCAAGCCAGTGATCGCCTCGGCTCAGGAAGTCGATGCCAGCGGGGCCTATTATGTCTCCTGCGCCTGCGACAAAATCGTGGTTCATCCGGCGGGAATCATGGGCAGCATCGGCGTCATCTTCGAAGATTTCGACGTGGTCGGCACACTCAACATCCTGGGCATCAAACCGGAAGCCATCAAGAGCGCTCCCATGAAGGACATCGGCTCGCCCTTCAAGCACATGACCGATGACGAGCGCGCGGTGCTTCAGGGCCTGGTGGACAGCTATTTCGCGCGGTTCAAGGGAATCGTCTTCGCCAACCGCCCGTTTGATAACCATGATGAACTGGACAAGATCGCCGACGGGCGCGTTTTCACCGGCGACGACGCCGTGAAACTGCATCTCGCCGACCAGGTCGGGCGGCTCGATGACGCGATTGATCTGGCCCGGCAATTGGCCAAAACGCCAAACGCACAAGTCATCATGTACAAGCGATCGTATGACTTCGGCGGCTCGATCTATGCCGATACGGACGTTCCCTCGCCGCAGGCTCAATCGAATGTAACCACATTGCAACTGCCCAAGGAGGATTCTGTCCTTCCCGGCGGGTTCTATTATCTCTGGATGCCATGATCCGCATTACCTGCACCCATTGCCGCCAGGTGTTGACCATCGACGATGGTTTCGCCGGCGGTGTCTGCCGCTGCCAGCACTGCGGCACCATCCAGACCGTGCCCGCCGCCGCGGGAAAAGCGCAAGGGCGCGGCGCCGCCCCGCAGGCAAAAACCCTCTATCGCGGCGCAACCCGCTCGGTGGATGAGCATGACGATCATCACCACCACAGCGGATCAGGCCTGGATGAAATTGCCGAAATCGTCAGCAGCAGTGGATTGAGCGGCCACACGCGCCGGCTCTATCAGTCCGTCACCGGCAGCGGCATTCCGTCACCGGCCGCTCCGGAAAAAAAGCATTCGCATTCGCATACGCCGATGATTGTCGCCGGCGCCATCATTGTGTTGGCCATAATTGCCGCCATCAGTTTCCATAAATCTCCGGCTTCCGGAACTGCCGCCCCCGGCCCGGCGCCCGCCCCCGCGCCTCAGCCGGCGGCACAAACTCCCCCCGCGCCCGCCACGGCCCAGCCGACGTTTGCCGGAATTCCCCTGCAAGCCCAGGACACCGTCGTCTATCTCCTCGATGACGGGAGTTCGGCAAATGACATCCTGCCCGCCATGCAGGCCGCCGTTTATCAGTCCATCAAATCCCTCGGCACCGAACGTCGCTTCAAGGTTATTTTCTGGCGCGAAGGCAGCCCCACCTATCCGCCCGATGGCACAAGTCTGGCGACGGCGGATGAAGAAGCCAAATGCGAGCAGGCACTGGCCGACGCCTACGGGCTTGGAAATACCCAGGTTGATCTCAGTCTGCGGATAGCCATGGAAACCCAGCCCGACGCGATTGTGATAATTACCGCCAAAGCCGCGCAGCTTTCCGACGATTTCGCCGACAACGTCCTCTCCATCCGCGGCGACTCGAAAGTGCGAATCTACACCATCGGCGTCAACGGCGACTCCACGACCGATCCCGGCAAACCCGGCATCCTCGCCGACATCGCCGCCAAAACCGACGGCCAATTCCTCAGTATTTCTTCCGCCGACCTCAAGCGCCTGGTGCACTGACAATGCCGTCGCCCGCCCCTCACCGCCCGGTCATCTGCTCCAGCTTCTCGGGATAGCGATTTCCCTGCACGGTGATCTTCGACGCCGCGCTCTCGATATCCCGGAGATCATCCGCCGTGAGCTTCACCGAGAGCGCGCCCAGGTTCTCATCCAGCCGATGCAACTTGGTTGTCCCAGGAATCGGCGCCATCCACGGCTTCTGCGCCAGCAGCCACGCCAGTGCGATCTGTGCCGGCGTGGCATTCTTCTGCTTGGCGATTTTCCCTAACAGGTCGATCATCGCCTGATTCGCTTTCAGCGCATCAGGCGTAAACCGCGGCAGCGTGCTGCGAAAGTCGGTCTTATCAAACGTCGCGCTCTCGTCGATCTTGCCGGTGAGAAAACCCTTGCCCAGCGGACTGTACGGCACCAGGCCGATGCCCAGTTCCTCAAGCGTCGGAATCACCTCCGCCTCCGGTTTTCGCCACCAGAGCGAATATTCGCTCTGCAGCGCCGCAACCGGCTGCACCGCGTGAGCACGCCGGATCGTCTGCACGCCCGCCTCGGACAGGCCAAAGTGCCTGACCTTCCCCTGCTGGATCAGTTCCTTCACGGCGCCGGCCACATCTTCAATCGGCACGTTCGGATCAACGCGATGCTGGTAATAGAGATCGATCACGTTGGTCTTCAGCCGCTTGAGCGATCCTTCGCACGCCTTCTTGATATGCGCGGGCCGACTACTCAGCGGTGACGCCCCCGGCCGATTGTCGGGACCGCTCAGGTCAAACCCGAACTTAGTCGCAATGACCAATTTGTCCCGCATCGGCGCGAGCGCGTCCCCAACGAGTTCTTCGTTCGTGAATGGCCCGTACACCTCGGCGGTATCAAAAAACGTGACCCCGCGCTCCACGGCCGCGTGCAACAGCGTGGTCATCTCCTCCTTGTCCTTGGGTGGACCATAGGAAAAACTCATGCCCATGCAGCCCAGGCCAAGCGCCGAAACTTCCAGACCGCTCTTTCCAAGTTTGCGTTTCTGCATTTTTCATCCTTTCAATTTATTCGATGTAAACATTCCATGGTTGCGCGAGTTTAGAATTTGCCATCCGTGGACTTGGAAAGCTCCTCGTGCTGATTGATTTCCTGCAGCCGGGCCTCCAGAGCAGGCTTGACCACCGCGAGAGCGTCGCTACCCGCATAAAACTGTTTCGGCGGGTTCGCCATGCTAACGATCTTGACCAGGGCCTCGCCCAGCTTTTCCGGGTCGCCCTGCTGTGTCCCGTTGTAGGCCGACCACGTCTCCTTCGGTTTGCCGTCGGCGGCGTAGTCTTCGATTGCCCCGGCGGGCCATCTGACATTCCGGTCGTCCAGTAGATCCGTGCGGAAGAAGCCGGGCTCAACGAGCGTGATCTTGATGCCAAACTGCTCGACCTCGGCCGCTGCCGAGAGCGAAAGGCCCTCCACCGCGAACTTGGATGCGGCGTAGGCAGCGCAGTGCTTGAACCCGACCACACCCGCGACGGAGCTGATGTTGATGATTCGACCTGACCGCTGTTTACGCATCACCGGCAGAACAGCGCGCATCACGTGCACCACACCGTAGAAGTTCGTCGCGAGCTGGCTTTCCAGTTCGGGGACTGTCATCTCCTCGAAATTGCCCAGCAAGCTATACCCGGCATTGTTAACCGCAACGTCGATCCGGCCGAACCGGTTTACGACTTCCTCCACGGCGTCTTTCGCCTGTGCCTCGTCTGCAACGTCCAACCGCACAAACGCGAGATTCGCGCTCGCAACGTCCCGGAGGGCATTGCGAACTTTGTCGAGATTTCTGCCGGTTGCTACAACGCGGTCGCCCGCTCGCACGGCGGCCCTGGCGATTCCAGCGCCGATACCACTACCGGCGCCGGTGATAAACCAGACCTTGCTCATGGTATATTTCCTTTCATTCGGGCACGAATTTCAACTGCCGTATTGCTCGTCACTCACCTTTTCCATCCAATCCACAGCCTTGCCGTTGAGCTTTTCCTGGATGGCGATGTGGGTCATCGCCGTGGTCGAGGTC
>JBEKYH010000363.1:0-5470 GCA_049511115.1 Tepidisphaeraceae bacterium
CGCCTCATCCCCCAACCCGCTCCCCGGCCCGATTAACCCCTCCAACGACAAAGTGAACATCATGGCGCGAAAAAAATCGAAACCGCTATTTACAAACCAGAGAACATCTTGTCACCTTGTCACGCGCCACCCGGTCACGGGCGAATTCGCTTCATCCGGTATAGAATTCACGCATGACACAAACGCCTGATCTGTCGTTGAAATCCGGGGAGCGGTTGGATGGGTTCGTCGTGAACCGGGTAACGCCGGTGGCGGAGCTGCGATCGGCGGCCATTGAATTGGAGCATCCGGCCAGCGGGGCGCGGATTCTGCATCTGCATAACGACGACGGGGAGAATCTTTTCTCCGTCACCTTTCCCACGCCGCCGCCAGATGACACGGGGCTGCCGCATATCCTGGAACATTGCGTGCTGGGGGGCAGCAGGAAGTATCTCGTTAAAGACCCGTTTTTCGAGATGGTCAAGTGCTCGATGGCGACGTTCATCAACGCCATGACGGGCAGCGATCACACGGTTTATCCCGTCGCCAGTAACGTGCGCCAGGACTTTTACAACCTGGCGGATGTCTACTGGGACGCAGTGTTTCATCCCAATTTGACGGAAACGACTTTCCAGCGCGAGGGGCATCACCTGGAATTGGCCGTCAAAGGGGATTTGTCGAGCGAGCTGATTCTCAAGGGAATCGTTTACAACGAAATGAAAGGGGCGCTCTCCAGCCCCGAGGCGATTGTTTCGGATATCGTTGAAAAATCCCTCTGGCCGGACACGCCGTACGGGAAGAATGCCGGCGGCGATCCCGAGCGCATCCCGGACCTCACCTACGGCCAATTCAAGCGGTTTCACCAGACGCATTATCATCCGTCCAACGCGTTTATCTTTTTATACGGCGATATTCCCACACGCGATCATTTGCAGTTTTTGTCGGCACGATTGGCGGAGTTTGGGAAAACCGCGCCGGTCGGCCCCCTGCCGCGACAACCGCGCTGGACGAAGCCAAAGCGACTGAGCGAGAAATATCCGGTCGACCCGACGGACCCGATCACCGGAAAGACTTACATCAACGTCAGTTGGCTGGTGGGCGATGGGTTGGATGTGGCGGAGGTTTTAGCGCTGCGGTCGCTGGATCAGATTCTTTTGGGAAATCAGGCCGCGCCACTGCGCAAGGCGCTGATCGATTCGCACCTGGGCGAGGATGTGAGCCACGCGGGGTTGTGGGTGAATGGACGCGAGGCGTCGTTTCATGCCGGGTTGAAGGGATCCGAGCCGGATCGCACGGACGCCGTGGAGAATCTGATTCTGGCGACGCTGAAGAAGGTGGCTGACGAGGGAGTGGAAGCGCAGGCGGCCGATGCGGCGTTTCAGCAATTGGCGTACGAGTACCGCGAAATCGGCTCGATGTATCCCCTGCGGCTCATGGACCGGGCGGTGCACCTGTGGATGCATGGACGCGATGGGCTCGATGCATTGCGCGCGGGGAAAGAATTGAAGGCATTGAAGGAGCGGTTCGCCGGCGACAAGCGGCTGTTCAGCCGGTTGATTGAAGAGCGGCTGCTCAATAATTCGCACCGATTGACGCTGACGGTCGCGCCGGATCGGGAGATGAATGCGATCAAGGAGGCTGCGTTTACCGAAAAGATGCGGGCGATGAAGGCGTCGCTTTCGCAGGAGCGGCTGAAGGAGATCGCGGTACGGCAGGAGGAGTTGGATGCGCTGCTGACGGCGCCGAATCCGCCGGAGGCGCTGGCGGCGCTGCCGCAGTTGCACGTGCGCGATCTGCCGGCGAAACCGCGGCATATACCGACGAATGTGGAGGAGGCGGCTAGTCTGACGCTGTTGCGAAACGATTTGTTCGCCAACGGCGTGAATTATTTGCAGCTTAGTTTTGATCTGACGGCCCTGCCACAGGATTTGTGGGCGTATCTGCCGCTTTATGGGGAATGCGTGAGCAAGATGGGGGCGGCCGGCATGGACTATGCCGCGATGGCGCGGCGGGTGGCGGCGCACACGGGCGGCATTGGATTCGCCCACGCGGTGCACGCGCGCGTCGATGGGCCGGGGATGCTGCGGCGCGGGACGTTTGGGCTGAAATTCCTGGACGAAAAAGCCGAGCCGGCCATGAGCGTGCTGCATGATCTGGCCTTCGCGCTGGACTGCACCGATGAAGCGCGCCTCACGGACGTGCTGATGCAGGTGCGCTCGCATCATCGCACGCGGCCGGCCAGCGAGGGATTGTCGCTAGCCCTGCAACACGCGGGGCGCGGATTGAACCTGGAAGGAAAACTCAACGAAATCTCCGGTGGATTGCCGCAGACGCGGTTGATTGAGGAATTGGCCGGGAAAGGGCGCGATGAGCTGATCGCCAAATTGCGGGCCATCAGCGCGTTTCTCCTGCGCAGCGGTCGGCCAACGGCGAGTTTTACGGGATCGGATGATGTCTGGGAGAAGGTGCGCCGGTGGTTGGGAGAATGGACGGGGAAGATCAGCCCAGCCGCGCCTGGGGAGCGAGAGGAGCGGTTTGAGCCATTCGTCGCGCCGCGCGAGGGATTGGCGGCGCCGATGAATGTGGCGTATTGCGCGACGGTGCTGCCCGCGCCGCGGGTATATCACCCCGATGCGCCGGTGCTGGCCGTTGGGGCGCGGCTGGTGAGTTACAACCACGTTCTGGAGGAAGTGCGATTCAAGGGAACGGCTTACGGCGGTGGATGCGCCTACGGGGCGAGCCTGGGGACGTGGTCGTTTCATTCCTACCGCGATCCGTGGATTTGGCGGACGCTGGATGTTTATCAGGCTTCGGTGGATTTTGTGCGCCGCAGCGATTGGTCGCAGACCGAGGTGGACCGCGCGATTATCGGGACGGCGAAGGAGTTTGAACGGCCCATCCGGCCGGGCGAGGCGACCAGTTCGGCCCTGTGGCGGCATTTGTCGGCGGATACGCCGCAGCGGCGCGAAGCGCGCCATGCGGCATTGCTGCGGGCCAGCAGCGCGTCGGTGAAGCGCGCCCTGCTGGAAGTGTTTGAAGCGGGGTTCCCCAAGGCGTCGGTGTGCGTAGTCTCCAGCCGCCAAAAACTGGAGGAAGCCAACAAGCAGCGGCCGCAGACGCCACTGGCGATTGAGGACATCCTGCCGGGGGATGCGGCATAGCACCATATTCTTAACCGCAGAGGCGCAGAGGACGCGGAGAAGACAACAATTGAATTCATTTTGTGTTAAATTTTTTGAGTTTCTCCGCGTCCTCTGCGTCTCCGCGGTTAATCTTGTTTTACCTCGCGCTCGACGTGTGAGCGCGTGTGAGCGGCCCTACCGGCGGGGGTCTTTGCAGGCTAGGATGGCTCAGGAGTAGGGTCTGCACTGCGCGCACTGCGGACCGTTGTTATGATGCTGGGCGTGTCGTGGTCCGCGATGCGCGCGATGCGGACCCTACGTAACCAGGGTGGACAGATTCAGCGGGAGGCATGGTGAGGTTGATTGGAATTCTATTGTTCTTGTTCTGCCTGGCGGCGATTGTCGGCTGCGAGCGCGATGTCCGCGAGCCGGGCGAGCCGCGCGTTTTGTTCAATGCGAATGCCCCTTCGCTTAACACGGCGAAATAAGTGCTTGCGGCTTGCGTGGTTTGCGTAGGGTGGGCACGGCCCACCGCTTGCCACAAAGGTGGGCGATGCCCACGCTACATTTGCATTTCTCCGCGCCCTCCGCGCCTCCGCGGTTCATTTGAGTTTTCGCTTTACACCAGCGCGCTCACCCGCTCCAGCGCCGCCGCCAGTGGCTTGGCGTATTGATCGCCGAAATGATGGACGTGGTTGATGAGCGAATGAAGCTGATACACCGGCTTGCGGAAGCGGTGGTAATCCTCGGTCAGCTTGCGGTCGCGCTGGTAGGCTTTCATGAAAGTCGGGCCGACGGTCTGGAATAGGTCCAGGTAGGCCAGCTCGACCTCGGCATGGGCGAATTTGCATTCGGGATCGAGGAACGCCGCCACGCGAAAGCGGCCGCCGTCCTCGATGCGGACCAGCAGATTGGACGACCACAAATCTCCGTGGATCAGGCGCGGAGAATCGTCGTGGGCGATCAGGCGGTCCAGCCGCTCGCGGAGGCGGTTAACGAGTTTGCGCTCCTTCACGCCCAGCATGTTGGTCTTTTCCACGCCGCGCCAGATGGGATCGTAGATTTTTTTATAGAACGCGGGCCAGCTCTCAAATTCCTCGCGCTCTTCCGGATCGGCGCGGCAAAAGCCCGTGGCGGTCTGGGCGTGCAGGCTGCGCAGGAGCTCGGCGAGGTGGATTTGCAATTCATCAAACTGCGCGGGAGTGGCCAGTTTGCGGGCCTGCGACCAATCGACGCCTTCGACGAATTCCATGAGGATATAGCTGAACGGATCATCGAGCGTGCCGGTTTTCCAGATATAGACCTTTGGGACGGGCAGGCCGGCATTGCGAAGGAGTGCCAACTGGTGGGCTTCGCGCTGGTAAGAGCGGTCGACGCGGTGGGCGGAGATTTTCAGGACGGCTTTGGAGCGGTCGGCAAGGGTCAACGCGACGGTGGTGGAGATGCAGCCGCCGTCAAGCGGCGTAACTTCCGCCAGCTCCGCCGAATCCCCCGCCCATTCCTTAACGATCCGGCGGAGCACAGGCCAGGATATTTCTGAGTCCTGGGACATGGCCGTGCGCGAGAGAGCGATTGTCGCAGGAATGGTAGGCGCGGGCAAAGGAAATCTCCCCCTTAAGGAAATCTCGCGGGGAAATCTGTGCAAATCGTTCATTTGGCAACATATTTCGCAAAATGTCGGTATCCTGCATATTCGATGTCGGCATCAGCGGATTCACTTACCACAAAAGGGGAAGTTCATCGGGTCGGGCGGAGATTGTCACTCGACCGGCGCGATGGGATAGCTTTTGTTGGGCTGTTGGCGGCGATTCTGCTGGCCTATTGCAGCCTGTGGCTCTATCAGTACGCCTATCTAGACGACTATTTCTGGCTCGATTTGTCGCGGCGCAGCCCGGCCGATTTATTTGGCCCGCAGATCGTGCAGGGGCGGCCGCTCAATGGGGTGATTTTGCAGAAGGTGTTCAGCCTGGCGGGGACGATTGCCGCGCTGCGATGGGTGAGAGCGCTGATTCTGTGCGAGATGGCGGTGCTGGGATGGATGCTCTATCGGGCGTTGCGACGCGGAGGATGGAATTGGACGGAGGCGGCGCTCCTGGGAGCGCTGGCCTGCTTCCTGCCGGCGCTGCAGGTCTACGCGGCATGGGCCGATAGCGTTGCGGTTCCACTGTCGGCGATTGCCGCATGCGCGGCGGCGCTGTTGACGGGGCGGGCGTTGGATGATTTGCGCCGGGGCGCGTGGATGCTGATTGCCGCCGCGGGATTGATGCTGGTGTCGGCCACGATTTATCAGCCGACGGCGATGGTATTCTGGCCGGTCGCCGCGATTGATTTGTTGGGAAGCGAGGGGAAGAAGCGAACCTGGCTGCGCC
>JBEKYH010000364.1:0-7001 GCA_049511115.1 Tepidisphaeraceae bacterium
AAGACAAGGGGACATTCATATTTATGAAAGCAAGACAAGGGGACATTCATATTTATGATACTTCTATGATACTTCCCCCGCCCCCCCTTCGGCCGCCCGCGCGGCCGCATTGTGAAGGGCCGCCCCAGCCGTTCGGCCGCCCAAACTGTTCGAAAGTGTCCGGAAGTGTTCCACGGGTCCAATCCCCCTCAACCGCTCATCCGCCCGAAGAACACCGCCGCACCCCGCTCAATTCCCCAGCAACTCCTTCACCTTCGGATGCACCACCGCCCCCCCATGCGCCACCAAACACCCCGCGATCACCTCATCCGCCAGATCAATCTTCAACTTCCCCTCCTTATCCACCAGAATCCCCAACAGCTTCACCAGATTGTTGGCGTACATCCCGCTGGCATGAAACGGCACCGTCGCCGGCAAATTCGTGTGACCGATGATCTTTACGCCATGCCGAACGACCGTATTCCCCGGCTCAGTCAGTTCGCAATTCCCGCCGCGCTCCGCGGCCAAATCCACGATCACCGACCCCAACTGCATGCGCTCGACCGCCGTCGCGGGAATGAGCCGCGGCGCGGGCTTGCCCGGCACCAGGGCCGTGGTGATCACGACGTCGCTTTCGGCGATCACTTTGGCCATCAGTTCGGCCTGCTTCTTCTGCTGCTCCGGCGTGATGGCCTTGGCATAGCCGCCCTTGTCCTGGGCATCGCCGACTTCCAGCGGCAATTCGACGAACCGCGCCCCCACCGATTGCACCTGCTCCTTGACGGCCGCGCGCACATCAAAGGCGCTGACCACGGCACCCAGACGCTTGGCCGTCGAGATCGCCTGCAAACCGGCGACGCCCGCCCCGATCACAAACACGCGGCACGCCTGCATGGTCCCCGCCGCCGTCATCAACATGGGGAAAATCTTCGTCGCCGACTCGGCCGCAAGAATCACCGCTTTATACCCCGCGATATTCGCCTGGCTCGACAGCGCATCCATCGCCTGCGCCCGCGTGACGCGCGGGATGAGCTCCATCGAGATCAGCGACAGCCCGCGCTTGGCAATCGCTGCACAGGCTTGCGGTGACGACAGCGGATCACAAAACCCAATCAACAGCGCCGCGGGCCTAACCGACCCAAAGTCGTCGTCCGCCAGATGGCAGTGCACCGTCAGCAGTACAGCCGCCTCCTTCAGCAGCTCCGCGCGGGCGACGACTTTCGCCCCCTTTTCAACATAAGCCGCATCCGTAAATCCCGCGGCCACTCCCGCTCCGGCCTCCACGAGGACATTCATCTTGGCCTTAACCAGCGCCGCCACCGCCGCAGGCGTGGTGGCCACCCGCGTCTCGCCCGCCGCCGTCTCCTTCAGTGCCGCGACAATCATGTTGATCGTCCTCCAAATTCCCCAACAACTGATCGGCCCGCTCCAAGGGTATACGGTAAGGCCGGTCGGGATTGCGATCAATTGAAGTTCGCTCGGTTTATTGAAGGCACGTCAACCTGCGAACCGGGGCTTACGCCACACGAACGATTAGGCGCTGTCGACCTGGCAGGACGAGGTGAGCCTCCGACGGCGCGAGTTTGACCGAAAATCGGCGGCGAATTGAGCAGCGTGACCCGCGAACGCTCGGGCAGCTTAACTGCGGGGTCAAGGGGGCGCACCAGTCCATTCTCCACAACACCCGCCACCGCGACAGGCTCCCTACGGATTCGTCCCAGGTGAGTTTCGATCGAGGATGTGGGGGCGTCGGGAGACAGTTGTAGCGGCGCCAGCGGCGTCTGGGCGGCAATGAACTCGTCCTTCGCTCGGCGCTCAGGGCTGCGAGAGTCAATTTCGGGCGTTGCCATAGGATTATCCCTGTCGTTCAGTATGCGGTAATTACAAAAATCGGCGGCTCGCTCGTCTCGTCAAAACCGGTACTGCACCATGAAAGAAACCCTTCTACCCCATGTACCCCGCCTTCCTGAACACCGCAAACCCCTCCACGGTCAGCCGCTCCAACTCCTCAAACAGCGCTTCATCGCACACCTTGAAATTAAAACACGACTTCCCCTGCATGCGTGCCTTCAACTTCGGCGAAAAATCATCCAGCAACTTGGGAGCGCCATAGACGGGCATCAAATGATAGCTGACGTAACCCTTTCCGATTTCAACCCAGGCGATGGGCATCGGCGTCTTGTGCTTGGGATGCATGCCGCCAATCAGTGAAAACCGGCGCGGCGATTCGTCCTTGATCGCCATGCTTCCCGCGTGCTTGCGGAGGATATCGCTCAATCGCCGGAAGACCTGCTCAAATTCCACCGACATGATTCCCTCCCCAGTAACCAGAATGATCTTGAGCGCCCAGGTTCAACGACAAATTGACGTCCCCCCAGTCTAATTTCGCGCGACTCCCCGCGCCAAGCAACTGCGCCGCCTGTTCATACGACGCCTTTCAAACGTCATATTACGGGTATACTCGCCCCAGCTCGACCGTTGTCGCGCTAACAATAAAGTCACCAAGGTCTGTCCCCTATGCCGTTAAACCATCGTCCCATCCCCCATCTGCCCTCCGTTCCGCGATCGCGATCCGTCGCGGATGATATTCATCGCTCCTACCCGACCGGAAAGCTGGAGTTTTCGCGCGCGTTTTCGGGAAGCGCGATGGAGCTCTCCATCTCCACCGGCAAGCGGTTTCCGCCCAATGCCCGGGCGATTCTGGTCACCACCATCAACGCCACCCACGACGGCGAGTGGCTTGAAATCCCCTTCGCCCTGCGCGATGAAAAAACCTTCACCTGCCGCATCGTGCCGGAGCAGCCGGGGCTTTATTCATTCTGGGCTCTCTTCTCGCTGGACGGCGGAGCCACCTGGCAGCACGACCCGGTCCCCGACGCCTGGGTGCTCGTGGACCCGCCGCAGGCCGACCATCTGCGCATGTACACGCTGATCCCCAGCGTATCAGGAACGATTGCCGACTGGGCTCACGAACTCCCCAACATCAAGGCGATGGGATTCAACGCCATCCACTTTCTGCCGCTGACGACGCTGGATACATCGCAAAGTCCCTACTCGGCCAAAGACCTGTTCGGCGTCGAGCCTTCCTACCTCACCCCGGGCACCGGCCACGGCGGGCTGGCCCAGCTTGAGGGTTTGATCGAAGTCGCCAAGGCCCTGGACATGCGCCTCTGCTTCGATCTCGTCCTCAACCACGTCGGCGTGGACAGCCAGATCGCCAGGCGCGCCCCCGAGTGGATCATGCCCGACAGCACGCGCCCCGACGGGCTTCGCCGTGCGCGCTATTGGTCGGATAAAGGCTGGCAGCCGTGGAATGACCTGGTGCTGATCGACTATGAACATCCCTCGCAGACGACCCGCGCCGACATCCTCGCTTACATGACCGAGTACGCCCTCTTCTGGGCCAAGTTCGCCAGCGACACCAACGGCTTCGTGCGTTTCGACAACCTGCACAGCAGCGACAAAGCCTTCGTCGATCTGGTAACGCAGGCCCTTCATCGCGAGTATCCCAACGTAGGGATCGTCGCGGAGTATTTCACCGACGCCGGCACACTGCTTAACACCGTTCCCAAATGGGGCCTTAGTCTCATTCTCGCCACGCCGTGGGATCACCGCTTCGTTCCGCAATTGCGCGAATACTTAAAATGGATTCACTCTCTCTCCGATCACGTGCGTTTTTTCATGCCGGTCACGTCGCACGATTCCGGCTCCCCCGCCCAGGAATTCGGCTCGGTTGAATCCACCATCCCGCGCTACGTCGCCGCCGCCCTGCTGGGAACCGGCGCCACCGGAATCACCCAAGGCGTCGAATGGGGAGTGAAGGAACGATTCAATTTCATCGGCAAGCAGCCCAAGTGGACCCCCGAGGGCGCTCCCGTGTTCGCCGACTTCCTGCGCAAGGTGAACGAAATCCTCGTCGCCGAGCCTGCCTTCCGGCGCGGCGAAAACTGCCAGTTCGTGGACGCCAACCATCACGCCGTGATTGGCGCCTTCCGCAAAGACGCCCGGCCGGGCAAAGTGGGGCTTCTGGTCCTGTGCAATTTCGATGTTTTCCACCAACAGGAATTCAAGGCCGATCTTTCCGCGCTGCTGGGGACCAAGGGAAGCATCGATTGCGTCGATTTGATGAGCGGCCTGAAAAGCACCTTCTTTGCGCAAGACGTAAGCCTGGTTCTCCCCGCGTGTGCGGCGCAGGTGTGGAGGTTTTGAAGCGAACTGGGTGTAGCTCCTCCTTGTGGCGACACTGCCCTTTACCCCCTCTCCATGTACTCAGGGAAAGGGTTGGGGCGAGGGTTCTTCGCCTTTCGCCATAATTGAGCGCCACACCCAGCGAACTTCGCATGATCCGACGCCTGAATGCAACGCGCGGAAGTGTGGAGTATAATATTAAGATTATGTCCTCAACGATCCGACAGACTGTGACAATCCGATCCGGCGGCGTCGTCGAGATTCATTCGCCCGAACTTCACGAGGGGGACCAGGCCGACGTCACCGTCGTTGTCACCCGGCCGCCCAACGGAAAGCCACAGGATCGGCAGCCCGCGGGCTGGCGTCGCTTTGCCGGCGCCGTAAATCGGAAAGATGCACAAGCGGGAGATAATCATCGCGTCGATGCCGATCTCGCTGGCGAATATGGCGGCAAGTCGAAGGCGGAGTGACGATGCTGCTGGATACTTCGGGGTTGTATTGCTATCTCGACGCTGGGGACGCGCGCCATGGCGATGCTGTTTCACTCCTCGAATCCGCCAATGTGCGACTGACCCACAACTATGTGCTGGCCGAGCTTGTCGCGCTTTGCAACGCACGCGGGATAGATCGCGGAGTAACGCTCGGATTTATCACTGCGCTCATAGACGACCCCGATGTTGCGATCGTGTGGGTCGGACAAGAGCAGCACCGTTCAGCCGTCGAACTTTTGCGGGCGCGCCCTGACAAAAATTATTCTCTGTGTGACGCAGTAAGCTTCCTCGTAATGAAGCGGCACGCGTTGACAGAGGCTCTCTCAACAGATCGCCACTTCGAACAGGAAGGGTTTACTCGCCTGTTGCGGTTGTAGGTTATTGAACCATTCGCGGTTTGGCCTTTTTCGATTCCTCAAACGGAACGGTCCTGAGTCCGGCGCGAGATTCGAGCCCCTCGCGTATCATTTCCTCCCGTCGTGCGTCTGCTATGGTGAACCTCATCCCGGAGGCAAGCCGATGACGAGCCAGCAGGCCGATCTCGGTGTTGACGGTCGGCATGTTGGCGCAACAGGAACAATTCACTACGACCTGACAACTGCCTGGAACGCGGAATTCCGCAAGGTTCCTGTGATTCGGTCGATTGACCTGGGGAAAACCGCATGATGAAATCAGGAAATGAAGCGCGTTGACCCTGCAGTCACAGACGGGATGCGTGCATTCAAAGCCGAGGCGGAGACCAACCGAAAGGCATGGAACCGGGTCGCAAAGAGATTTGGCGGGGTCTGCGCTTTGCCTGACTGGGGACTATTCGGCGAATGCGCGGGGGATGACCTGCTTGGGCCGCTCGAGGGAAAAACCGTGCTGGAAATCGGCTGCGGCAGCGGCCATTCTCTCGCCAAGGTTGCTCAGACCAAAGCTGACAGAATCTATGGCCTGGATTTCTCATCGGCGGCGCTCGCCATGGCCTCGGAGTTAAATCAAGATGAGATCGCGTCGGGCCGTGTGACGTTAATTGAAGCGCCCATGGAGCAGGATCTGGGACTCCGCAATGTTGACGTTGCGTTTTCCATCCAGGCCATCGGATGGACGCTCGAACCGGCGCAAGTCTTCGAGAACGTCGCGTCTTACCTGAAACCCGGGGGAAGGTTTGTCTGGAGCTGGGGGCATCCATTATTCGGCAAAGTGCAATACCAGGATGGCAATCTCTGCGTCCGCGATTCCTATTTCAACGACGCGGTCTGGCGCGAAGAGGGGTGGAGCGACGCGGAGGCTGCCTACATGGTGACGCGCCCCATCTCAGCATGGTTCGCTCACCTTACCGATGCAGGCTTCCTGGTGCGAGGCTATCTGGAACCGCGGCCGGAACGGATTTCGAGCGCCCCCCAAGACCCTGCCCGATACTATTCACAGGCAAAGTTAAAGGTGCTGCCTTGCACGATGATCTTCATCTGTGAGTTGCCGCTGGGCCGCTGAATGACGATGAGCGACCCGCACGCCGCAGCGTTACCCCGACTATATTGAATTTCGCCGCCCCCAAGTTGTTTGAACTAACCCTGCCGGGCGATGTACATCCGATTCGTCGGAGCGCACCGGCAGAATTCCCACCCAGAATACTGGCGGGGCAACCGTCCGATGGCGTAGAATCCATGAGGTGCTGCATTCTCAGGATGTTATCTTCGAGCGGAGCATTCTCCAACAGATTGCCCTGAATCGCGCCCGCACACCGACGGAACGTCTTGTGGCGATGTGCGATATGCTCGACGCCCTTCGAGCCATGGCGCCCCGGACACCGGCGGCTGCCGCGCGGCGCCTGCGGGCGTTGGCGGCCCGCGAGCAAGAACGGGAGCAGTTTCGTGCCCAATGCCGACGATGGGCTGCCGCCCAACGGGCCAGCTCTCCAGCAAGCCTTTGAGGCCCTGGTAGCCATTCTCAACGAACGGCATATCCGTTACGCCATTATCGGCGGATTGGCGGTTCTTCAGCATACGCGGGCGCGTACGACGGACGACGTGGACGCATTGTTGGCCGTTCCCCAGACGGCGATGCCGGGCCTGTTTGAATCGCTGCGCGACGGGGGGTTCAGCGTCGAAATGGCGAGGAATATTCGCGAGCTGCGCGATGAAGGATTAACCAGTCTCCGATTCAAGGATGTGATGATCGACCTGATGCGCCCGCTGATTCCCGCCTTTAACCACATTTTAGACCGGGCGGTTACGAGTCAGGTGCTGGGCAGGGATGTCAGTGTCGCTTCAGCGGAGGGATTGATTGTCGCTAAACTGATCGCCATGCGCCCCCAGGACCAATCCGACATTTGCGACCTGCTTGCCGCATATGCAGGGA
>JBEKYH010000365.1:0-5459 GCA_049511115.1 Tepidisphaeraceae bacterium
GACGCCTTCGTACTTTTACCCGACCACTTGCACACGATATGGACGCTGCCGCAAAACGACGGCGACTTTTCTAGGCGATGGGGCCTCATCAAAAGTACATTTAGCGCCGCGCGGCGCGGCGCTGGAAGCCGCGAAGAAGAAGTGTCCGACTCACGTCGCAAAAATCGTCGCGCGGGCATCTGGCAACGGCGATTCTGGGAACACCTGCTACGCGACGAGGCGGATTTCGCCCACCATCTCGACTATATCCATTACAACCCGGTCAAACACGGTTATGCCTCATGTCCGCATGATTGGCCATATTCGTCGTTCCAGCGATGGGCGGCTCGCGGCGCCTATGAGCAGACGTGGTGCTGCGCCTGTGATGGACGCGATCCGGCGCCGCCGCAGCTTGGCGAGGCCGAGCAGCAGGGAACAGAATGCCCGTTTGGAGAATGAAGAACTCGACATCAAGCGGCCTATGCTGCCCCGCGCGCGCGTTTCGCAGCGTGGATCGCGTTTTTCGTGATGATTCAAAAGGCGGTCCGCGGTGCGGACCCTACTTTGGCGTGACGTTGATTTAATTCCCCGCGGCAGCGGGCGCCGCTGGCTTGTCCCCCGGCTCCTGCAATGTCAATTGCTGGCCGCCGCGGATGATGGTGAGGGTGAGATGCTTGTTGGCCATGGTCGCGACACGCAGATCGGTGACGTTGCTGATCGGTTTGCCGTTGGCGGAACGCACCACGTCATCGGGCAGTAGGCCGAGTTTATCGCCGCGTGACCCGGGGGTGACCGCGCCGATGGATACGCCGCCGTTCAGCGCGATGGGGTCGAAACCGACCGATACGCCGAGGCGCACCCCGGCAGGCGGCGGAATGGCCGGGCCTGGGTCGGGAAGCTTGGAATCGGCCAGTAACTGGCGGAGTTTATCGCACGCGTCGAGGTAAGCCTGTTGGCGCGCGGGATTGAGCATGACCTCGTCATGGGAAATGCTGACTGTCTCAATCTGGCCCAGAATCTCTGATTTCTTGTCGTCGCTGAGTTTAGATCGCGCCATTTGCGCGGTGATGTCGGCCTTGAGCTTGGTGAGATTATCGGACTGATCGGCCGCCGGAACGCCATTGGCATTGTTGACGATCAATCTGCCCCCGACAATCACCACTTGCTGGCCGTTATTGCGGGCAATGGTGACGGCCCCGTTTCCAGCATGCCATTGCTCCCATTGCTGATAGGCCTCGGGTGACTTGGCGCGCAGCGCCTCGGCGTCGGGAGCGTCATATCTTGCGGTGACGGGTTTTCCATTGAGATAGCCGCTGACGGTCATGTGAATGCCGGATTCATCCTGATCGATATGGATGGTCCGGCCATGATCGGTCACCTCGACGCTGCCGGCGTTGTTTTGATCGACCTGAATAGAGAACTGCTGATCATCCGCCAATCCCGCCGGCGCGACGCCGGGAAATTCCGGCGTGTCCAGACGCTTGAGGAGTGACTCAGCGCGGGTCCGCTCCTCGGGATCGTCACTGCGCGCCGCCTGCTCGAGCGCGTCCCTGGCAGGCGGGCCGATTTCGAGCAGCTTTTCGCCGGCTGATTCGCGCACGGAAAAATCATCGTCGTCGAGTTGTTGAATAAGCGACGAGATATCCTGCGGGGAAGTTTCAGAGGGGGCGGTGGTGGGAAGGGACCAGGCGCAAGGGGCGAACCCGAGGGTTAGGGCAATTGCTGAGATTGTGCAGAAACGCTTGGCCATCCATCCAGCCTCGTCATGACTTAGCTGAGGTGTTGTCGATGTTTCCAATATCGCGGCTTTCGACTGCAATGCATAACCGCCAGCACAAGGATCGAATCTCTGCCGATAGTGTAAACGATTCCGTACGGAAAAATGTGCGTCAGGCAGCGACGCACGTCCTCCTCCAATATCGGCCAGCGCCCCGGAGCCTCCGTGATGCGCTGCAAGGCCGCCTCCACTTCAAGCGAAAAGTACACGCCTAATCCAGCCCGACACTGCTCGTAATATCGCGCCGACTCCAGGTATTCCAGTCGGGCCTCTGGATGTAATGTGCAGGTCATTCCCGCCCAACCGCCCGGCGGACCTCCGCAATCACTTCCTCGGCAGGAATCGCATGCACCTGGCCAGATCGAATCTCATCGCGCCGGCGAAGTGCCTCACTGGCCCACAGTTTTGTTATCTCATCGGGCTCGGCATCAGCAAGGCTCTCGACAAGCCGCTCGGCAAGTTGCGCTCTCGAGGCAACGGGCAGGCGCAACGCCTGTTTGGCAAGTTCGTCCACTGTCAGGGGCATAAATAAATCCTACCACCCTTCATGAGGCTTGGCGAGCGCGCCGCTCGGCTCGAGCGGCATGCTTCTCCTTTTCCAGAAGATCGCCAAGTTCATCGTCGGTCATGCATTATATGCCATTTACAGGGAAATGTGGAAACGGATTTGCTTCCCGAATCGCTCGGTGGCCGCACCGACTTTGGACACCCGCTTGCAAATTGCTAACATATCGCACGAACCACGCTTCCGGGGAGTTTAACCTCCCATCGAGCAGCTTATATGACCTATTGTCTCGGAATTATGACCAAGCGCGGCCTGGTAATGGCCAGCGATTCACGCACCAACGCGGGTTACGACCAGGTGAATGTGTCCCGCAAAATGCACACCTTCATCAAGAACGGCGAGCGCATTTTCGTCCTCCTGTGCAGCGGCAGCCTTTCCTGCACGCAATCCATCCTCACCCTGCTGCGCCGGGATTTTGATAAAGGCGTCGGATTGGCGACCGCTCCAAGCCTTTATGACGCGGCCCGCGTGGTAGGCGAGCAGGTCCGCCGCGTTTCCGACCTGGACCGGGCGGCATTGGAGCGCGACGACTACAAATTCAACGTCAATTTCATCCTCGGCGGGCAAATCATGGGCGAAGCACCGGGCTTATTCATGATTTATCCCCAGGGCAACCCACTCCAGGCGACCGACGAATCTCCCTATTTGCAGGTCGGCGAGACCAAATACGGGCGGCCCATTCTCGACCGAGGCATTCAATTTGAACGCACGTCGCTCGAGGATGCCGCCAAATACGCGCTGCTGTCGCTCGATTCCACGATGAAAAGTAACGTCACCGTCGGCCCGCCGGTCGATCTATTGGCTTATGAGCGCGACGCGTTTGAAATCACCCATCAGCGGCAGTTTGTCGCGGATGACCCGGATTTGAACAAAATCCGCATCCGCTGGGAGCAAGCACTGCGCGGGGCCGTGCAGCGGTTGCCCAATATCCGCCTGCGCATGGGCGGGCCGGGCAAGACATCGGCGTCGGAGACGATCCAGCTCGTCGAACACGCCGCCCCGGAACCGGTCCCCGAATTGCAGCCGCAGCAGAAAACCTGATTTCTCTACCTTCTACGCTCTACTTTCTACTTTCTCGGCCGCAGGCCGCGCCTGACATTGGCCCTTTGACCGGCTACACTTCCCGCGCATGAGCCTGTTGCCCGGAATCCCGGCTGACAAAATTCCCTGCCACATTGCCATCATCATGGACGGCAACGGCCGGTGGGCGGTGCAGCGCGGCCTGGAGCGGGTGCGGGGTCACCAGCAGGGAGCCAAGGTCGTCAAGGGTTTGGTCACCGAATGCGCCAATCTGCGGCAGGAATACGGAAAGCCGGATTATCTGACGCTCTATTCGTTCAGCCTGGAGAATTGGAAGCGGCCCATGAGCGAGGTGTCGTTTCTGATGGAGATGTACATCGACTATCTCCGGCAGGAACGGGTCACCATGATGGAAAACAACATCCGCTTCCGCCAGATCGGCCGGGTGGACCAGTTGCCCGATCCGGTGCTGGACGAGATGAACCGGACCCTGGAGCAGACGCGCCACAATACGGGATTGACGCTTGTCCTGGCCCTCAACTATGGCAGCCGCGCGGAAATCACCGATGCCGTGCGGGCGATCGCCGAAGAGGTCGCCGACGGGACGCTCAAGCCGGGACAGATCAATGAAGAGACCATTTCGCAGCGTCTCTATACAGCGGGGATGCCCGATCCGGACCTGTTGATCCGCACGGCCGGCGAGATGCGGGTGAGCAATTATCTCCTCTGGCAGATCAGCTATGCGGAGTTAGTCGTCAGCCCGGTGCTGTGGCCGGATTTTGGCGTACCGGACCTGCACGCGGCGATCGCGGAATTTTCGCGGCGCAACCGCCGTTTTGGCGCCCTGGATGCGACGAATTCACCTCACGGATAGGCACATCGCTCCGCGGCCTGGGGTACAGTCCCGCGGATTTTTATGCAGTCATCGCTACGCCATCGCCTTACGTTTGGACCGCTGATGCTACTGGCATTGGGCTGCATTCTTTATCTGGACCGCCAGATCGAAAAGTGGACGCCCGGCTGGGTGCCATCTCCGAGCGGCAATCACGGCGTGGCCGGCGTGGGGATTTTTTTGATGCTGATGCTGCTGTTGCCGCTGGCCACGCAAGAGCTGGCGACGTTGCTCGCCAAAGAAAGCGTGCGCCCCTACCGCGGGATCGCCGGCACGGGATCGGGCCTGCTCACGCTGCACGCCTTTCTCACCCAATTCGGCTGGTTTCAGCAGATTTCCACCAGCATGTTGGCGTTTGTGCTGGTGCTGGTGATGATCCTGGCCGCCCTCCGCCGCGCCTGGGGGCGACAGACACATGAGGCTATCACGCACATGGCCGGGACGGTCCTTGCCATGTTGTACCTTGGCGGCCTCGCCTGGTTTTTGCTGGCCCTGCGCGTGAAACACTCCCTGAATCGGACCAGCGGATTTCAAGGCTCAACCGCGGCGATATTGATGATTTTGCTGGTTGTGAAATTCACGGATATCGGCGCTTTTTTCGTCGGCACCAAATTTGGAAGACACAAACTCATCCCCTGGCTCAGCCCCGGAAAGAGCTGGGAGGGACTGGCCGGCGGAATCGCGACGGGGGCGCTGGTAGGCATGATCTGCGTGTGGCTCTTTCAGCATGATCTGCGGACCATGAACGCGGCCAAGGGATTGATTTTCGGAGCCGTGATCGGCGGCGTCGGGCAGGCCGGCGATCTGCTGGAAAGCCTCATGAAGCGCGACGCCGAGGTAAAAGACAGCGGCCAGTTTATGCCGGGTTTTGGCGGGCTGCTCGATATCATCGACAGCCCCCTGCTCGCGGCGCCAGTGGCGTATTTGCTGTTTAGCTGGTTTTGATCGAGAAAGAGATTTTGCGAGAAAGAGCGAGGTCCGCAATGAGCATGTACCAACCGTACGAAAAGACCGCGCCATTCAGCGGCGAGACGCGCAAGGCGATGAAGTCCGCCGCCGTGCGGCTTCGGTCGGCCGGCTACAAGGTGGAAAATCAAAGCGAGGCGCTGGTGACCGCCGTTGTCTCCAACATGGAGAATTGGAATCGATGCCAGGAGGTGCTGCGGAATATCATGTCGATCGAATTGCGCGCTGGCAAGAATCAACTGACCGCCCACGCGGAGCTG
>JBEKYH010000366.1:0-5419 GCA_049511115.1 Tepidisphaeraceae bacterium
CGTTATTTGTTACCAGCCCGCGGTGGATATCCCGGTCCTTCCGCCACCCGCGCAAACGAATGGCTTCACTACGTTCGCCAGCCTCAATGCTTTCGCCAAGGTCAACGACTCCGTCCTTAGCCTGTGGGCTCGCATCCTGCGGGAGGTCCCAAATTCCCGCCTGTTCTTGCGCGCCCCCGAAGGCAGCCATCGCCAGCGTGTCCTCGAATGTGTAGCGCGCGACGGCATAACTCCCGATCGCATAACCTTCGTTCCAACAACATCGCCCGCAGCCTATTTTGAAATGTATCACGCCGTCGACATCGCCCTGGACGCTTTCCCCTTCGGCGGCAGAGCCACAACCTGCGATGCCCTCTGGATGGGCGTGCCCGTCATCACCCTCGCCGGCCAAACCCCCGTTGGCCGCATCGGGTTGAGCATCCTCTCGAATATCGGATTATCGGAACTGGCCGCCAAGACCCCCGACGAATACGTGAGCTTGGCGGTTACCCTCGCCGGCGATGTGCAACGTTTAACCAACCTCAGCCTCGGTTTGCGGCAGCGGATGCAATCCTCCCCCCTCATGGACGCACCAACCCTGGCCTGCAATGTCGAAGCCGCCTATCGCACGATGTGGCGCAAATGGTGCGCGTCACCTCGCCCCATAGACTCCCCCATCCCGCGCGGTAAGATTTAACATTCCGTGCGGGCCATGTACCCCATCATGTTGGACGTGACCCACCGGCGGATTGTCATCATCGGCGGCGGGCATGTCGGTCTGCGCAAGGCGGTTAAGCTGGTCGAGGCCGGCGCGAGGGATGTAACGGTGGTCTCACCGAAGTTCACCGATGGCTTCCCCGATTCGGTGAAAAAGGTGACGGACGTCTTCCGCGCCGAGCAATTGGAAGGGGCATCCCTGGTCTTCGCGGCGACTGATTTACCGGACGTGAACGCGGCAATAGTCGCCGAAGCGGCCCTTCGCGGAGCCTGGGTAAATCGAGCCGACGAAGAAGGAGGAGATTTCACCGTCGGCGCGGTCCTGCGGGAGGGACCGGTCACCCTTGGCATCTGGTCGGAAAGTCCGGCGCTATCCGCGCAAATCCGCGACGGCGTCAAACAGCGGTGGGATACCCGATGGACCGAAATGGCAAAGGCCATGCAAACGCTGCGGCCTATGATCGTCGCCGCGGCTCTGTCCGCGGAAAAGCGCCGCAACCTGATGCGGCAACTCGCTGAGAAACCGGCGATGGAAAAATTAGCCGCCGAGGGAATCGACGGGTTGGAAAAGTGGGTTAAAGAACAGATACGCGATCATGGTTGAACGAATTCCCAACGCCTGGGAGATGACCGGCCTGCTGGTTTCGGCCGGCCTGCTGGCGGCGAGCGCCGCCGCCAGCGCCGCGGTGGCGCGCAAAGTCCTTCCCAATCTCCTGGGCTGGTTTGGAATCGCCATCGGAATCGCGGCCCTCGCATCGCATTCCATGGCCAGCGGGGCCTGGCTGCCCCTCGATGACAACTTTGACGCCCTGGGCTCTTTGGGCCTCATGCTCGGCGGCTGCGTTCTCTACGTGCAGGGAACCCGACCGGTAGGGGGCCTGGACTGGTTCATCATGCCCATCGCCGCCTTCATGCTCATCGGCGCCGCCATCTTCGGCCGCACCGTCCCCCGCGAATACGGCGAAACCGCCTGGTCCTGGACGCACCGCGTCACCGCCTACGGCGGCGCGCTGGCCCTGGCCATCGCCGGCGCGGTGGGCGCGATGTATCTCGTCGCCAATCGCCGCCTGCGCTCCAAGAATCTTGATTCGGCCTCCAGCTTTGCCAGCCTCGAGCGCCTGGAGACCATCGCTCATCACGCCCTCACCCTCGGCTGGCCGCTCTTCACCATCGGCCTGATCACCGGCATCCTCTGGGGCATCCACCGCACCGTGCATGGCGCCGACGAACAGCGCGAATTCTTCGGCCCCAAGGTTCTCCTCGCCGTCGGCGTGTGGGTCGTGTACGCTCTGGCCCTGCACACGCCCATCAACCCCAGCTTCCGCGGCCGCAAGGCTGCCGTTCTCAGCCTGATCGGCCTGGTCCTCATGGCCGGCACGCTCGTGGCCGTGCAATTCATGCCGGGAGGGACGCACTGATGCCCGGCCTTTGCCTCCTGGGACTCAATCACACCACCGCCGCGCTGGAAGTGCGCGAAAGATTGGTTTTCGACGCCGAGCAATCGCAGCGCGCCCTTGCCGAATTCCGCCAACAATTCCCCCAGGCCGAAATCGTCTTGCTCTCCACCTGCAACCGCGTCGAGTTTTACACCACCACCCCCACCAACGGCCAAGCCATCGACGACAAGGAATGGGCCGCCCTCGTCTCGAGCCTCTGGGCCACCTGGCGCGGCGTAAAAGTCGAGGAATTCTCCTCCTCCCTCTATCATAAAACCGGCGCTGACGCTGTCGGACACCTCTTCTCCGTCGCCGCGTCGATGGACTCGATGGTGCTCGGCGAAACGCAGATTCTCGGCCAGGTGCGTCAGGCCTACGAAGCCTCCCGCGCTCTGGGCGCTGCCGGCAGCACGCTCCATCCCCTCTTTCAGCGCGCTGTTGCCGTCGGCAAGGAAGTGCACGGACAAACCGCCCTGGGCGAGGGCCGCCTCTCCGTCGCCAGCGTCGCCGTGGATTGCGCGCGGCGGATTTTCGACACCTTCACCGACAAAACCGTCCTCTGCATCGGCGCCGGCAAAATGTCCACGCTCCTTTTGCAGCGCCTCTCCGCGCTCCAGCCGCGCAAACTGATCGTCGCCAACCGCGACAAAGCGCGCGCCGAAATCCTCGCCGCTCGATTCGGCGGCGAAGCCGCTGAACTGGCCATGCTGAGCGACCTCCTCACCGCCGCCGACATCGTCGTCAGCAGCACCGGCTCATCCAAGCCCCTGGTGACGCAGTCCCTCTTTGAAGGCGTCATGCGCCGCCGCCGCTATCGCCCGGTCTTCATCATCGACATTGCCCTCCCGCGCGATGTGGAGCCGTCCGTCGGCGAGGCCGACAACGTCTACCTCTACAACCTCGACGATTTGCAGCAGGCCGTCGCCGCCACCAGCCATCAGCGCCGCGGCGCAATGGAGGCCGCCGAAAAAATCATCGACGAGCACGTGCGGCAATTCATTCTCGCCCAGCGGGCGCGGGAAATGGGCCCGGCCATCGACCGCCTCTACCGCCGCTATCACACCATGGCCCAGGAGGAACTCGCCCGCACCGTCGCCAAAATCCCTTCAATCGGCGAGCCGGAAAAAGCCCAGCTCGCCGAATGCGTGCGCCGGCTGGTCAACAAGGTCCTGCACGACCCCGTCCGCACCGTCCGCCAGTTAGACGCCGCCCACGCGCCGGCGGCGCAGTATCTCCACGCCTTGGAAATGCTGTTTCAGTTGAAAGACGAAGACCCGCCGACCGGCGAAACAGAATGACTCGATGGACGCGCCGATTACTTCGGCGCTCCTCCGCTGGGATCGGCGGGCGTACCCGAGGATTCTGATTGCACGGAACGAGTGGATGTGCGCTCAACTTGAACCGGATCGGCAAACTCCAGCGCGACGACAGAAACATCCGGATCGGGCGCCGCGCCCGGCAGCGTTACTTCCAGTCCGTCCGGGGACATCGCCGACGACACCGCGGCGCCGTTGGCCAGCACGCGGCCCGAGAGCGCCGCTTGCCGAACGCCGGGCAGCACGAGTTTTCCGCCGGCCGGCCAATTCCAGACGTGGACGTAAAGCGTCGTGCCGCCGCCGGGCTTGGTCTTCTGCGTCGCGCGACCCCAATCGGGTGGTTTGGAAATTGAGAATGGTCCGGCCTCCGTGCCGTAAACCGCCTCGCCGTTGGTATGCAGCCAGCGGCCCATTGCCTGTAACCGATCGATTTCCGGCTGGGGAATAATCCCCTCGGACGTCGGGCCCACATTGAGAAGGTAATTTCCGCCCTTGCTCGAAATATCCGAAAGATTGCGGATGAGTTGCCGCGCGGATTTGAAGCGCGTGTCGGTGGCGTTGTAGCCCCAGGAATTGTTAATGGTCATGCAGACTTCGAATTGCCGGCCCAGGGGATCGGTGGCAATCCGCTGTTCTGGCGTGGCTGTGTCGCCAAGCACGCCGCCGCCGAGGCGGTTGTTGATGATCAAGTCGGGATATTGGCAGGTCAGATCAAAAATCGGCCGGGCCCGCTCGGGTGTCATGGAATATTCGGTGTCGAAGAAAAGATAGGAGGGATGATATTTCTCCAGGATTTCGCCGATCTGCGGCGTTGCGATATTCTTGAGGTATTCGTCGAACGTCCCCTGTTTTTGCGCGTCGTCCCAGGGCGGCTTATTGCCGGTCCCGCCGCCGAGGTTGTTCCAGTCCTGCGACTGAGAATAGTAGAGGCCGAACTTGATTCCCTGGGCGCGTACGGCGTCGGCCAGGGGCTGCAACAGGTCGCGGCCGGCGGGGGACGCCTTCACGACGTTCCAGTCGGAATACTTGGAGTCATACAGGGTAAACCCGTCATGGTGCTTGGCGGTGATGACCATGTATTTGGCGCCGGCGTCGGCAAAAAGCTGCGCCCAAGCCTCTGGATCATATTTGTCGGCGGTAAAATCCTTCGCATAGGCGCGGTAGGTCGCCTCAGGCACCTTGGCGTTATTCATGTACCATTCGCCGTGTGCCGGAACCGAATAAACGCCCCAGTGAATGAAGATGCCAAAGCGCGCCTCACGGAACCACTTCATGCGCGCGTCATGCTCGCCGGGCGTTTCGTCACGCACGACCACCGGATAAGCGGGCAGTCCCGCGCCGCCTTCGCGGAACAAAATCGGGCTGGCGTTGCTGAAAACCGCCGGCGCGGGCCGCGTCTGGGCATTCCCCGCGGAGGCAACCGCCAGTGAGCCGGATACGGCGGCGAAGACAAGGAAGCGTCTGCCCAGCGACAATTTCATCATGCGATTCTCCGGTGCGGTTGGGGTTCGATGCGATTACGCCGTCGGAACGCCCTGGATTTTTAATGTCACGGCGTGCTCGCTGGGCGCTTTTTCCGGCAATGTGACCGACAACCCCTGCTCACCCTGTGTGAAGGTTAAATTTCCATCGAATCCGAGAAGCGACACGGCGGCGACTTTCGCTCCGGCCATATGCGGCGACGCCGTCCCCAGGCTTCTGATTCGCGCGACTCGCGAATCGGGCCATGCCCCGACAAATGCGTAGAGTGCGCCCGCCTTGGTGGTGAAGCGAATGTCCTGCGCGGTATAGGCCGGCGCCGGACCGCGGCCGCCGCGCCCGGGGCGCGCCGTCGTAGAGGGCCCTTCCCCATAAATCTTCCAGGGCCGCGTCGCGTAAATGCCCTGTGAATTCACATCCATCCAGGCGGTCAGCCCGGCAATGAATGCCTCCTCGTGTTCGTCGATTGAGCCGTCGCCGCGCAGCGGAATG
>JBEKYH010000367.1:0-5415 GCA_049511115.1 Tepidisphaeraceae bacterium
GTCGAGTTGACGCCCACCGCGACAATGAGGTTCGGGCGGTCCTGGCCCCCGTCGCAAGGCTCGCCGAAAAATACAGCGCGGCCGTTCTCATCGTCGCGCACCGCCGCAAGGCAAGCGGCGAGGTTGCCGACGATCTAGCGCTTGGCTCTCGCGCGTTCACGGGAATTGCGCGGGCCGTGTGGCATTTGTCACACGAGGCCCACAACAAAGACCGTCGGCTATTGCTGCCGGGCAAGTGCAATCTGTCCGCAGTACAAGACGGGCTGGCGTTTTCCATCGTCGGCGATCCGCCGACAGTCTGCTGGGAAAGCGACCCGGTAACGATGAATGCCGATGACGCCCTGGCTGCCGAACACGCCGCCGGCAGGCCCGGCCCCGCACCGGAAGCGCGCGACGCCGCAACGGATTGGCTGCGCGCCGAGTTGGCTGATTACACCGAACACCCCGTCGCGGTCCTGCGCGAAAATGCGAAGTTGGCCGGATTGGGCTGGCGAACCGTTGAGCGGGCGCGGGGCACACTTGGCGTGCTGTCGCATCGCGCATCGTTCAGCGG
This sequence comes from Tepidisphaeraceae bacterium, assembly GCA_049511115.1. Lineage (GTDB taxonomy): Bacteria > Planctomycetota > Phycisphaerae > Tepidisphaerales > Tepidisphaeraceae > JBEKYH01. The sequence continues at coordinate 554 of JBEKYH010000367.1, forward strand.
CGGATACGTCTGGCGACTTCCCAAACCCGGCGGGCCTGACAAGGCCCCGCCTAGCCCGCCAACATGCCCGCCAAATCCATAAGGAACGAATTAACTTGGCAACCTGGCGAGCAAGGCGAAATCCACGGAAATACGCACGATTTTGCTCGCCAAGTTCCCTTGCCCGCCAAGTTGATTTCTCTTGGCGAGCAGGCCGCAAGCCCCCCTCCCCGTAAAGGCCAGCCGATTCACGCCGTTTGAAAACGGCTCGCCGGGCCTGATAAGATGGTTCGCCATGGCCGACGGCAATCACAACGGCAACGGCGATTCTCGCCCGGCGCAGCGCGGGCCGAATGGGCGATTCCTGGCGGGCAACCGTGGCGGGCCGGGTTCACCGCTGGCAAAGCAAGCCGTCAACGCAAGGTCAATTTGGCTGGCTGCGGTCAAGGCGGGCTTTACTGCCGAATTGGCAAAGGGGGTCTTTGACCGGCTTGTAGACATCGCCTGCAATGCCGAGCGCGATCGGGATGCCGTCGGGGCGGCAGCCGAATTACTGTCGCGGATTGGAGTAGCGAAAAATGAAGACGTGGAGGAATCGGCGGGAGTCAATAACTACACCGTTGTTATGAGCTTCACCAATCCGCCTGCCAAGCCGACGCCTTCACCCGAGGTGCCGAGACTCATCGACCAGCACCCGGCCTGACGCCGTGGCCCTTGTCACGCGAGATATCGCCCGCAATAGCTTCAAGGCTTAGGTTGCCAGTCGTGGTGACGCCGGCGGGCAGACTGAGTACGATGGTGACGCGCGCCCCGTCTTGGATTGCGGAAAAAGGCTCCGCATTCCCGATAGATTAGAGGTACTGGGTATGAACCAACACGCCGTACCCAATGCGGTAACGGGCCTGCCGGGTAAACCGACGAACGGTGGATCAAGCCCACGATTCTATGATTTCGACGACGGCGTTGTACGGCTGGTCAAGTGGCATCCGTGTCCGCATGGCTCAAAGGGCTGTTTTAATGAGCTTGTTGCCTCCCGGCTTGGGCAACTCATTGATTCTCCGATCCTTCGAGGCTCCATAGTGTATGTGCCCGACGATATCATTCCCGCCGACCACCGCCCGATCGGCCGCGCCGGATTTCATTTTGCGGTCACGCGAATGCGGGGAGAGAACTTTCTGCCAGCCCAGCACTACGCGGAGATCGAGAATTCTGCGCAACTTGCGGCGGCGGCGATACATTTGGCTTGGCTCCATGTTGAAGACCAGCAGAGCCACAACCAGTTCTTGCAGCGCCTTGAAACGGGCGGCCCCAATCCCGCAGCGGATTCAGACCGCCGACTGTTCCGCTTAATTGATATGGGTTTTATGTTTGGCAACGCAAATTGGGACGCCGCGCGTGTCGCTCTATTGCCGCAACAATATGTGTTGCCGCGACACTTGGCGGACAAACTAACAATGACCGTAGTTGATTCCGCGATCGCGGCGCTTCATGCGATCCCGGACGCGAATATCCGTGCCTGTTTTGACGACGTGCCGCCTGAGTGGACTATTCCAGCGGCCGATACTCTGGCCGCTGCTGCTCGATCAATATCCATCCGAGCGACATTGCGGCAGATCATTGTTTCGGGAAACCCTGACTTGGCAACACGCGTCTAGAAGAACGGGAGTTAAGATGGCCTTGGGAGCATATTCCGTCGTGCGATATAGCGACACGTTCCGTGATGAGCGGGTTAACCTTGGCGTTGTCGTCTGGCATCCGTCCGAGGGGTTTCAATGCCGCTTCGCTGGATCGCTAGACCGGGTACACGCGATTAATCCGCTTGCGGAAGTCTTTGAATTGCGGAAGCAGATTAAGGTCATGAAGGGCAGGCTGCGCGACGAGGGCGCGCAAGGGCGTACATTAATGGACGAACTGTCCCAATGGTTCCACGAGGGGCTGGAATTCAGCAAGCCATACCCGACGCGCCTAACCGCTGCCAGTGAGACCGTTGCCCGCCTCTTCGATCTTTTGGTTCCGCCCGCAACTCCGCCAAGAGAAGCTGAGGCGACATTTCAAACAAAGGTTGTGGACATCCTTCACGAACAGGTTATTCAAATTGATCGGAATTGCCTTTTTGAAGACCTTGAGGAGCGATGGATTAACAACGTTAAGGTTAAGCCGGGCGTACACACAAAAGTACACAACATCGACATGTTGTGGCGTACAGTCTCCATGCGCGTGCGGGCCATTGAAGATCGGATCGCGAGAGCAAAGGCAACTGCGATTGATATCACACGGATTCGTGGTCTAACGGAATTCAGCAATTACCGCTGCATGGTCGCTGTTGAGAGTCCTGCAAAGTATGCCGGTGATGCCTTCACTGAATCCCAGCGCTGGTTGGAAAGTGTGGGTGCAAGTGTCCTGCCGGTCCCAGACCTTGCGGAGTTGCCGCAACTCATTGGCGAGCGCCTTCGCGCGTAGTGACTTTCGATCGGCGAAGGGTCAATACCCTAGGAAATCGAATCCAGCACGCCCCGCACTTCCTCCGGCCGGGCGACCATCTTGTATCGCCATTGACCGAATTGACCATCAGCATTCACCGCCGCTACCCAGCGATCGGCAGCGCCGCGCTTCACTTCGGCCAGCGGATCGTATCCCTTGGTCTCTAGGATCAAATAGAGCGGCTTCGGATCGGCCATCAAGCGCACGATGAAGTCGGGGATATAGTCGTGCGGCTCGCCGTTGTGAATGTACGGGATGCCAAACCCAAGCCCGGCATTTTTCACGAAAGCCTCAGTGCGGCGATGGGTGTCAATGAAATACGTCGCGGACTGCTCCCAAACCCCGGTGTCCGCCACCATGTAATTGAGGTGCGACCGATTCACTTCCCGCACCTCGCGGCTTGTCCAGAAATCCACCTCCGAAGTTGAACCCGGCTCGCGGTTCTGTTCGTACTTGGGAACCTCCGGCGATTCCCCCGCCGTCACGTCGGGGCGGATCGCTTCGCTCAATCGCTCGACCACCCATCCGTAATAGGGCGAGCAAAACACGTCGATCAACTCTGCCGGCGGTATGACGACGATCTTCTCGCGCAAGTACCTATCCACGATCTTCACCAATTGCGGAAACAGCACGTGCGCCGGCACTTCGCAGCGCCCGGTACTGGCATACGACTTGGCCAGCGATGCCGACAATTCAAAGACAAGCTCTTGGAGCCGCCGCCCCCTTCGGTACGGGTTTAGATCAACCGATTCCAGTCTGCCCGGCCCCGTCAGGCTTGGCCTGCCATCTGCCCGGTGCATCCCGCCTTTCATTTCGACTTCCGGCGGAATCTCTCTCGGATTCAGCGGCACCTTGGCTTCCTTGTCCCAATCAATCGTGATTCGATTGCGCACGACCTGCGCGTATCCCTCCACACGGGGAAATACGATCCGAAACGCGGCCTTGCCGGGCATCGCGTGAACGTGGTGACGCCTTTCCGGCGGCTTAGGCGCGCCCTGCGGATCGGCCTTGAAGGGAATGACCTCAAAGGGCACTCCAAAGACCTTGGCCACTTCCTCACCCAATTTACCGTCGGCGTCGGGGAGATAGCTGGCGCGCCGCAATCCGCGCCCGACAACTTGTTCGCATAGCAATTGAGACATAAATGGGCGCAGGCCCACGATATGCGTCACTGTATTGCAGTCCCATCCTTCGGTGAGCATTCCGACACTGACAATGCACCGCACATCGCGCCCCGGCGGATGGAGCGGCCGATCCAATTTCTTGGCCAATTCCTCAAATCCATCGGGATAGATGGGCCGGCCCTGGCGGTCTGCGGGCCAATCGCGTTTGCCCACAGTGTCCAATGTCAGGCGCATCCACTTCACTTCGTCGGCCTTGCCGCCGCCGGTGTCGGTTTCGTGGACCACCTTCGTATCGACGCGAATCGTGTTTATCTCGATTGGCCGGCCATCAGCGGCGTATCGGTTGCGGAATCCTTCCAACCGCGCGGGCGCGATGCCGGCGGGCTGGGTATCCTCGGCAAGCCATTCGTACATGACCTTGGCGATCTTCGTATTCTTACAGACGATGATGAACACCGGCGGACGCGGTTCGTCTGGTCTTGCTTGCCACTCGCGCCGCATTTGTTCCCACAAGCCGCCCAGCAATGCAATCGGGGTGTGGGCGTACTTTAGGACCGCTTCCGCTTTGACCGTGCCACGCTTGGCACCCTTCTCCGCTGGCGTGAGCTTCGGCAGCAGCCATCGCCAGATATTAAAGTATCCGGGTATCTCCGCGCCGCTGGTATCCCGCACCGCAAGCTGTGGAATCTTCACCAGCCCCGACTCAATCGCGTCGGTCAATGCAAAATCACTCACCACCCAAGGGAACGGCTTATTCGTGTCCTGCCCGACACGCCCAAGGTAATAGGGCGTCGCGGATAGATCGACGCAAAAGTTAATCCCGCGCATCTTGTGGATACGGTCCAGCCCGTCGATCCAGACCGTCGCCTCTTGAAAGAAGTCGTCGGCTTCTTCCTCCTCGCCGAACATATCGTCTTCTTCCTCATCAGGTTCGTCGCGTCTGATCCGGTAAGCGTGGTGCGCCTCATCGTTGAAAATGAGGATATTCTGCTTGCCGCCAATCTCCTGGCCCAGCACGCGATTTACCCAAGCGGTATCGGATTCGACATATCGCGTTGATTCGACTTGGACCTTCTCAAGCCGGCCCTGATCGTCGCGGATTTCTTTAATCGCGCGCAACATTCCAAGATCGCGCTGGCGGAGGTAATCGTCTTCGGTGAGGTAACGCTTGCCCCGTCCCGTAGCGGTTTTTTCCGCGATGCGGATCATTTCCACGGTCTTCTGTTCAACTCCGGCGCGGGCCACCCTTGCCGACTCCCCGCCGACTTGGACGGCTTG
>JBEKYH010000368.1:0-5410 GCA_049511115.1 Tepidisphaeraceae bacterium
GCTTTGCACCAGCCGATTTGAGCCGCCGGCGGATGGCGTCAAAATCGGGAACCTTCATCTTGGCTTCAATTTCGTTCATAGAGTTAAAACAAAATCAAAAGACATTTTTCACCGCGAAGACGCGAAGGACGCGAAGAAAAGAAATACAAGACTCACCACAGAGGACACAGAGGACACAGAGGTAAATTAGAATCAGATTCTGACATAGGTTTGTTTTCCTCTGTGTCCTCTGCGTCCTCTAGGTCGCTACTGCGACCGGGCGGTGAATCCCGCATTTCTTCGCGCCCTTCGCGTCTTCGCGGTGGAAAATGTCTTTTGATTTTGTTTTAACTCTATGAACGAAATTGAAGCCAAGATGAAGGTTCCCGATTTTGACGCCATCCGCCGGCGGCTCAAATCGGCTGGTGCAAAGCCCTCCGGCGACCGCCAGGAAACCAACGTCTTCTTCGATACCCCAAGCGCATCCCTTCGTCGCGCCGACAAAGGCCTGCGCCTGCGGACGCATCGCGACATGAAGACCGGCCGCTGCGAATTTGTCGTCACCTTCAAAGGGCCGCGCCAACCGGGAAAACTAAAAGTCCGCCAGGAAATCGAATTCAACGTCAGCGACCCCGCGCCGGTCACCGCCGCCTTCGTGGCCCTGGGCTTTGAGATCAGCATCTCCTTCCAAAAGCGCCGCCGCACCTGGACGCTGGACAAATGCGAAATCGCCCTCGACGAATTGCCGTTCCTGGGGACCTTCGTAGAAATCGAAGGCCCGACCGCCGCCGCCGTGATGCACGTCAGAAAGCTTCTCGATCTGAATAAAGAACCGCTCATCAGCGACAGCTACGCCTCGATGATGAGCCACTATCTCAAAATAAAGCGGAAAGAGGGTTAACCGCCAAGACTCCAAGACGCCAAGTTAGGACGGAGAAGCCGCCAATCCTGATCTTTCTCGATCGGTTTTCGTAATATTCTCTCTCTTACCTTGGCGTCTTGGAGTCTTGGCGGTTAAATCGCATTTGCATTGGGGTTTTGACCTTTCCTCGGCGAATGGTATGATATGCGAGCAATGAGCCAGACGATCACGATTGCCCCCATCATTATTGGACCGCAAATTCGCGGGTAGGGCTTTTCGTGCAGATGTTAAACCGCAATAAGCCCTGCCCGTGTGGCGGGGTTTTTTTGTTTGTGCACTTTGGACCGATGTTTGAGGAAAAGCGAGAGTACCATGCCGACCAAACGCCGCATCGAAATATATGACACCACCCTGCGCGACGGAACGCAGGGCGAGGGGTTCAACCTCTCCCTGCAGGACAAGCTGCAGATCGCCCAGAAGCTCGACACCCTCGGCGTCGATTACATCGAAGGCGGATTCCCCCTTTCCAATCCCAAGGACGCCGCGTTCTTCCGCGATATCGGCCAGATAAAACTGCGCCACGCCAAAATCGCCGCCTTCGGCATGACCCGCCGCCGCGGCATCAAAGCCGAGGACGACCCCGGCATGAAGGCGTTGCTGGAAGCGCAAACCCCCGTTGTCACGCTGGTCGGAAAAAGCAGCGAATTCCAGGCCAAAACCGTTCTCTCGGTCGATCCTGAAGAGAATCTGGCCATGATCGCGCAAAGCGTGAAACTCATGCGCCAGGCCGGCCGCATGGTCATCTACGACGCCGAGCATTTCTTCGACGCCTTTAAGGCCAATCGCGAGTATGCCCTCCGCACGCTACAGGCCGCGCGCGAGGCCGGCGCGGAAATCCTCACCCTCTGCGACACCAACGGCGGCTCCATGCCCGAGCTCGTCGCCGAAGCCACTGCCGCCGCCAAAAAAACCGCCGGCGCTCGCATCGGCATCCACACCCACAACGACGCCGCCCTCGCTGTCGCCAACGCCCTGGCCGCCATCCACAGCGGCGCCGAACACGCCCAGGGCACGATCAACGGCGTCGGCGAGCGCTGCGGCAATATGGATTTGATCCCGCTGGTAGCCAATCTTCAGCTCAAATACGGTATGGATTGCCTCGTCCCCGGAACGCTGCAGCACCTCACCGAAGTCAGCGGCTACGTCTACGAAATCGCCAACATGAACCACCCCAACGGCCAGCCCTATGTCGGCTCCAGCGCCTTCGCCCACAAGGGCGGCATGCACGTCCATGCCATCGCCAAGGATGCCACGACCTACGAGCACGTCGCCCCCGAGCTCGTGGGCAATTCCCGCAAAGTCCTGGTTTCTGAACTCTCGGGCGCGAGCAACATCGCCGCCAAGGCCGGCAAAAAGTTCAACCTCGAAGACGATAAAGCCACACTGCGCAAAGTGCTCGAACAAGTCCAGGACCTCGAGCACGCCGGCTTTCAATTCGAAGCCGCCGAAGCCAGCTTTGAGTTGCTCGTGCGCAAGCAAATCAATCGCTATCGCCGTTTCTTCGATCTCGATCATTATCGCGTGGTGATCCTCCGCAGTGGCAACCACGACGCCCTTTCCGAAGCCACGGTGAAGTTAACCGTAGACGGCAAAACCGAACACCACGTCGCCGAAGGCGACGGCCCGGTCAACGCCCTCGACGGCGCTCTGCGCAAAGCATTGCAATCCTACTACCCCACGATGAACGACGTGCGTCTCACGGATTACAAAGTCCGCGTCATCAACTCCGGCGACGAAACCGCCGCCAAAGTCCGCGTGGTCATCGCCTGCCGCCGCCGGACGCACGACGGCGCCAGCGAAGATTTCGGCGCCATCGGCGTCAGCGGCAACATCATCGACGCAAGCTGGCAGGCGTTGGTGGATGCGTATGAGTATCACCTGATCCACGTGGAGGAGGCGGGGATGGCGCAGCGTTCGCCCGCGCCGGTGCATTGATATTCCCAAGATCGCTGGAAGATGTGCCCGACCTTGGCACAAGGGATACAGTGGAAATGAACCCCGCGGATACACCACCCCTTGTTATCGCTCAACGCATTCGCGATCTGCAGAACGCGATTGATTCAGCGGTGCGCGCGAAGGAATATCAAGCTGCCGCATGGATGCTCGACGAGCGAAAGGATCTGGAAGATGAATTAAGCAAAATCGGAAACGAGACGATCAGGCGTAATGTGGAAGCCGTGTTACACGGCATGACCGGACTGGCACCAATGACGGATATGCTCGACCCGAAGAGTTCGGATTTTGACGAATCGCTCTTGGGGGAGGTGAAATCAGCGCCGGTCCCTATCCGCTGGGTCGTTCACGAGTCCGAAACCCTCCTACCCGGGACGCTTCGAAAGCGAGTTGATACGTCATCGCTTCAATCGCCTTACTTTATGGCGAAATTCCCCATCATTTCGTCCAAAAGCCTGCATCGCGCAACCCACGTTGATGAGTGGTTAAAAGCCCTCATCCGGGAGAAGGCGAGGTGCGGCGTCCCCGTCGTCTGGATTTGCAGCGATCTGTTCTCGCTTAACACAATAGGCGTTATCGACACGCTGCTAGGACTTTTTCAAGACAGGTCGTTTGAGTTCGTCGCCTGCGCCGGTCCCCAGGACGATGTGATTGCACAACGTATCATTCACATTCCCGGCGTGTTCGAGGTACGCCCGCAATTGTGAACGTGAATCCGCCTCTCGCTTATTGCTGCAAATCCAACTCGTTCACGACTATCCTCACCGCCTTCCCCATCGCCGCCCCCGCCCGTTTCGACTGCTCCCCCAATCGCATCAATTCCCCAATCAACCCCGGCTTCCTCAGCAACGCTTGCCCCACCTCTAAAATCTTCGGCCGTCCGACCTCATCAACCATTCCCATCACCTTCGGGCTAATGCTCTGATTCGCCGTGTCGCTGATCGCCCGGATGCCGAGAAATGCGACGCCGGCTTTCTCCGCCATCGCGCGAACGACCGCATTTTCGATATCCACCGCCGCCGCCCTGGTCCGGAGAAAAAGCTCCGCCTTCTCAGCCGGCGTCGCGACAATCGTATCAACGGTGTGAATTTTCCCCCGCCTCCAATTGACCGCTGCCGACAAGTTCTCCTCGCACGCTTCGGAAATCAGCCCCGCCGCGTCGTCTATTACCACATCGCCAATCTTCAAATCGGGATCCAACCCGCCGCCTAGGCCGGCCATGATGATGCACTTGAAATCGCCGATGGCTGATTGCTTCAGGCGAACCGCCCGAATCCCCACCACCAGCGCGGCCGGCACACCCAGCGACGATCCCTTAACACCGCGCCTGATCGCGCGAGCCTCCATTGCTAGCGCGCAGCAAACCAATACTTTCCCCGCGCCTTCGCTCATTGAATCGGGCTCATTTGTTCGCGCTCATTTGCTCGGATTATACTGCACGCGGTAGATGACCCCGTCCCTGAACGCGAGGCATTCCAGCGTCCCGTCGGCATGAAATGACGGCCCGCCCTGGCCGAATCCGTCGCAGGTCTCCATCGGCTTTCCGTCCACGACCAGCTCCCATTTTCCCCCGGTGTTTGCGGCAAAGGCCAGATGGACGCTGTCGGGACTGAAACGGATCGTGTTCGCGCCAAGACCGTCGAAGGGACCTTGCTCCTTGCCGTCGGCCTCGACAAACCATTGTGTGCCGCGCTGTTCGCCGTATGCGACGCGCTTGCTGTCGGGGCTGAAGAGGATGTTGTTCCCCAGGACACCGTCGGACTCCGTCGGCTGGCCATCCACTACCGCGCACCACTTTCCCTCTTTGGCAGCCACGTACGCAATACGATTCCCATCCGGGCTGAAAACGAGGCTGTTGTCGGCGACGCCGGCGTATTGCGCCAGCAATTGTCCGTCCTTCATCACAAACGACTGCGCGCCGTCTTTCCCCATGTACGCCACGTGCTGGCCGTCGGCGCTGAATATGAGGCCCCCGATGATGTCGCAGGGGATTTGCTCCTGCCCATCAACGACGACCAACACCTTAACTCCCTTGGCCGCGGTATAGATCAGGCGCGTTCCGTCCGGGCTGAAGAGCAGCGTGCCCAGGCCGTCATATTCACCTTGCATCTGCCCATCGAGCACCGCGCGCCACTTCTTCCCGTCGCGCGCCGCGTACACGAGGTGCTTTGCGTCGCGGCTGAACCCAACCGCCGATATGGCGTCATGCGGCGCCTGAGGCTGCCCATCTACAACGATCGCTTCCTTTTGCTGATCCACGGCAATGTAGGCAATTCGCTTTCCATCATCGCTGAAAACGGCGCCGGTCTTGTCGATTCCGTCGTGCTCGGGTCCTGGTTGTCCGTCCACCACCATGAATTGCTTACCCCCTTTGACGGCAATGTACGCCAGATGCTGACCGTCCTTGCTCAGCGTAAGGTCCCCGACCCCGTCATATGCGGTGAGGGCTTGCCCATTGGATACGGCAAACAGCTTATCTCCGTCTTTAGCGAGATATACCAGGTTCTTCCCATCGGGAGTGAAGGTGAACGTTCCGATGGCGTCATGCTCCCCCTG
>JBEKYH010000369.1:0-5387 GCA_049511115.1 Tepidisphaeraceae bacterium
TCCTACATGCGGGAACAAACCTGTTCTGACGGAAGTGACAATACACGAAAACCGGCGGTTTTCCAGAAAAAAGTGGCGGTTTGGCAATAATAGCGCGTCTGGGAATGCGGCGGGGCTGCTTGGTTTTTGCGGTGTGCGGCGTTATTGACTAAAAGCGATCATGCGCATCTCCGTCGTGTTATGCACTTGCAACGGGCAGACCTTCCTGCCGCGACAATTGCGGAGCCTTGCGGATCAGGATCGGCGGCCCGATGAGTTGGTGGTATTCGACGACGCCTCCACGGATGAAAGCGACGCGATCGTACGGCGCTTTGCCCAGACGGCGCCGTTCGACGTGCGCGTGCACATTCAGCCGGGAAGGGTCGGCGTCATGCGCAATTTCGCCGCGGCGATTGGGGCGGCCAGCGGAGAGATGATCGCCTGCTGCGACCAGGATGATGTGTGGCATCCGGAAAAACTGGCGCGGGCCGAGGAGGCGCTGGGAACTGCGCAAAATGGATCGCCCGCGGCGGACCTGGTTTTTTCCGATGCCGAGTTGGTGGATGAACAATTGCGGCCGCTGGGGCGGCGATTGTGGGAATCGATTGGATTCTGCGCCTCGAAGCGACGCATTGCCGAGGAAGGCCGGCTTTGGGAGGTGCTCATTCGATTCAACGCGGTGACGGGCGCGGGCATGGCATTCAGGGGATCGTGGCGGAATCTGCTGCTGCCGATTCCCAATGGCTGGATGTATGACGCGTGGATCGGCCTGATGCTGGCGATCGTGGGGCGATGCAAACTGATCGACGAGCCGCTCTGGTCATACCGCAGGCACGCCACCCAGCAGATCGGCCCGGGACCGGATTCACTAGCCGCGAAGATTGCGGCGGCGCGGCGCATGGATCAGAGCTACTTTCAGGTAATGGCGGCGAATTTCTTGGCCGTCGTGGATCGCCTGGGCCAGCGGCCCATCGATCTCACTATCGCTGCAAGGCTGCGTGATAAGATCAACCATTGCCAGGCGCGAGCGGCGATGCGCGGCGCGGGAGGCGAACGGGTCGGCCGAATCGCGGGGGAACTATTTTCGGGACGGTATCACCAGTGCGCCCTGGGGTGGCAAAGCGCGGCGCAGGATATTTTTTTGGCACAAGCGCCACTTGCAAAAGCATGAAGCGGCCCGAAGGCCGCTCCACACTGTTTCTGTTTTTCATTCGCGCTGTCTGCAGGTCAGGCGGTGAGCGTTAGCACGGGCGGCGCGGCGCCCGCGGGAGCCGGGGCCGGACCGGTGGTGCCTTGATCGACGTATTTGCCGGTCAACCAGAGGACGGCGGCGCCGCTGGCCTTGGCGTTATGCAGCAGGTGGATGACGGCTTCGGCTTCCTCGTCGCCGGAGAGGTAGAAACCGGTGCAGGGGTATTCGGAATCGGCGGTGCCGATGGCGGCGACCGAGACCACGCCGGGCACGGCAAATCCGGCATCGGACAACGAGCGCCGGACGTCGGCGGCCGCAGCGGGCGAAGAGCAGACCAGCGCGGTGACGCCTTGCTCGATGAGCGAGACGACTTCATTGCGGCGGCAGTTGGCTACCGTGGCTTCGGGACCGTAGCGGGCGGCGGTGGAACGAAGGGCCTTGCTGATCATCGTATCCTGGAGCGGCGGGACCGAGGCGAATTGCTCGGCTTGCGTGGGGGTCGAGTCAGTTCCGGTTGCCGGCGATTCATCCTGAACCACCGCCAGACGCCGATGGCCGGCCATGATGAGCTCGCGCGCCAGGCGGCCGGCGAGATAGGAGACATCCAGCAGGGCGGCGTTGGTGGAATAGGTCTGAGGCTCGCGGCCGACCACCACCAGCGGAAGATTCCGCACCAGCATGTCACGCACAAAATCCTGCGGGGTGCCGGGGGCGAGGTCGATGACGCCGGAAAACTGGTTGAGGAAGCTGGGCCGGAGGTTGGCGACGCTCTGGATGACTTCCAGTTGCGGATTTCGCCGGCGCAGGGCCGCGATCAGCGGGGCTGTGGCGGGGTTGCCGTCTGATACGACGAGCCATGATCCCTGGCTTGTTGAGTCGTCGGTCGCGCCTTTGACGAAGGTGCCGCGGCCGATGCTGCGGCTGAGGAGTCCCTCGGCGGCGAGGTCAGTCAGTGCCTTGCTCAGGGTTTTGGCGTTCACCTGGAATCGCCGGGCCAGGTTGCGCTCGCCGGGGAGTTTGCCCTGGAGTTCGCCGCTGGCGACAGCCTGGCGGATGCGCTCGCGCAGGCGCTGGAATTTGTAGCTAAATTCCGACTGTGCGCGCCTTCGCCGCTGAGATTCTTGCGCAGTGACCCCGATCATATCAGCTCCAATTTCTACAAGTGGACAAGAGCCGGGCGTGTCCCGAAAGGAAGGAACGAACGCCCCACCTTGGCCGCAACGTAAACGCCGTGCCCAAACGCATCGAAGGCTGGCGCCTTTGATGTCAAACGACGCCCATTCCCAAGACAGGCTCGCCGATTGTTTCCGGCGTCCGAGGCGAAACGGCGTATCCCTGGCGCCCCATGCGCCGCGAGAAAAGAGTACGCCGCTCGTCGAAACGTCCCACGACAGGCACAACCCCGGCCGCGAAACATTTCCACCTAATTGATTCGACCAACGGACCGCCCCACATTTATAAAAATTTGGATTTCAGGGGGGAATTTGAGAAGTTTTTCTGCGATGCGCCCTTTGATTTTGACAAGGTGACCTGGTGACAAGGTGACAAGGTGAGAAAGGCCACGCCGGCTGGGTCACTCCGCTGGCAAGTTTTGGGGATTGGGCTTCTAATTCCCCAACGATGGCCGGCGAATTTGAATTTCTCTCGTGGATCGGCAAACGCCAGCGGGCGAGCGAACTTACGCGCGTCGGCGTGGGCGATGATCTGGCCGTGCTGAATTGGCCAAGCGGTGATTTGCTGCTGGTTGGCGTGGATCAGGTGCTGGATCAAGTGCATTTTGATTCCACTATCCACGCACCGCGATTTATCGGACGCAAGGCGATGAACCGGAATCTATCGGACTGCGCCGCCATGGGGTGTCTGCCGGCGGCGGCGGTGGCCACGGTTGCTCTGCCGGCGGGATGCGGATTGGAATATGCACAGGAGCTTTATCTGGGAATGGAGGAGGCGGCCGGGGCATTCGATTGCGCGATCGTGGGCGGGGACACGGGCACGTGGGGCGGAAAACTCGCGATGACGGTGACCATCCTGGGGAGATCGGGCGGGATTGAGCCGATCACGCGCGGCGGGGCAAAGCCGGGCGATTTTGTATTCGTCAGCGGTCCATTGGGGGGCAGCATCCTGGGGCGGCATATGACATTTGAGCCGCGCGTGACGCTGGGGCGAAAGCTCGCGGAGGAGCATTTTCCGTCGGCGATGATCGATCTGAGCGATGGATTGTCGCGCGATCTGGCTCATATTTGCCGCCAGAGTGGCGTGGGGGCGATTGTTGAGGCGGATGCGGTTCCGATTCATCCCGATGCGACAAAACTTGCCAAGGATGGTCGTGCTGCGATTCTGCACGCAATGAATGATGGGGAGGATTATGAGCTGCTGCTTACTTCGGCGGGCGCGGGTCACCCCGGTCTGATTCGGATTGGGCAAATCACGGCGGATGCGGCGATCCTGCTGCGCACGCCGGGCAGTTCGCCTGGGCAGGCCGCAACGATGTCGCCTCTTGAGCCGCGGGCATGGGAACACCGATTGTGATCATTCAATCCGAGAGCATTGACCAGACCATGGCAATCGCGGCGGACCTGGCGGCGCAGTGCCGGGGCGGGGAAGTGATTGCCCTGAGCGGGCATCTGGGCGCGGGCAAGACGCAGTTTGTGCGTGGGCTGGTGCGCGGGCTGGGGGCCCAGGAGCGCCGCGTCTCAAGCCCGACGTTTGTTCTGCTCAACATCTATAGCGGGGGGAGACTGACGGTTTATCACCTGGATGCCTATCGCGTGGGCGGGGCGGAGGATTTTGAGGCGATTGGATTTGAGGAATTGCTGGAGCAGGGAGGGATCATCGCGGTGGAATGGGCCGATCGCGTGAAGTCGCTTTTGCCGCAAAAGCGAATTGAGGTCAATCTGGAGGCGGCGGGGGAGTCGGCGCGGGTGATCCGGATTGAATGGCGTGATGGATCGTCACCGCCGCCGCCGCCAGCAGGGTCATCGTGAGCACACCCGCAACGGCGGTCACGGCCGCGACATGATCGTCGGGGCGGACGCGCTGGGCCGCCAGCGCGGCGGCGGGGCCGACGACCTGGCCGACGCCGATGAGGGCCTCGTGGTATCCGCCGTGCTCGGTGCTGCCTTCGCTGAGGACCATGCCGAAATACAAACTGCCGGAATAGATGACGCCCATCGTGATACCGAGGGGAATTTGCCAGCCAATCATGAGCCACTGGTCCATTGCCGTTACGGGCGACCCCGGGTGTCCGGCCAGGTCGGCGCCGCGCAGAGTCACGCCTAAAAACGCCGCCAGCATTAACACGGCCGACCAGAGCAGCAGGCGCGGGCGCGTGTGCCACCAGGCGGTGAATCCGAGGACCGCGAAGGCGGCGAATCGGGTTGCCATCCAGATGCTGGCGATGGCGGTGCGGTCGGCGGGGCCGAAGGATTCGATGACCGCGAGGGACGGCATCAGGGCGACGAGGCTGTAGAGGACGGTATATGTGGCGGGAAGTCCGATGCGGCTGAGCTGCAGGGCGAGGCGGCGCTGTGCGGCCAGGGCCGGCTCGGGGGCGGCGTGGCCGGTTTCTTCCTCAATCGCGGGCGACACTTGCTGCCCGACCAAAATGGCGATGACGACAAGATGGGCGAGCATGGGGATGACAAACATTCCCCAAAGGAAGTGGTCAATGATGACCCCGCTGACGGCCAGCGTAAGGGTGCCGACACCAGACCAGATGAGGTTGTAAAGGCCGATGCGGCGCGAGAGCAGGTCGGCAGACGCGCCGGCGGAGATCAGGCTCTCGAACATCGGCCAGGCCGAGGCGCTGACCATCGTGTAGAGAAGTAAGACCACCACCACCAGCGCAGGAGTCGGGTGCGCCCAGGCAAGGGCGGTTATCGAGGCGAGAATGACCTGGATCAGGAGAAGGCCGCGGCGACGTCCGGCGTAGTTAGCCAGTTTTCGGGCCATCAAGGCGCCGACGATGTAGACGACGCCTTCGGCGCTGACCAGTTTCAGGCTGGCGATGCTGTCCCAATGGAAGACGCTGGTGGCGTAAAAGAAGAAGGCGGGGATCAACAGATTGGAGCCGACCGACGCGAGCGCGTGGGAGAGGTAGACGCGCCGGACCCGGGGAGGGAAGTCCTCGGCTAGATTGGACTCGGATTGGACACTGGCGGTTCGCAATTACAGTTCCACGTTACGGACCCGGGGATGAGAAGATGACAAGGTGACA
>JBEKYH010000370.1:0-5385 GCA_049511115.1 Tepidisphaeraceae bacterium
GCGGTTTCTTGGTTGCGCCGAAAGGGCAGGCGTTTCATTAGGCGTGCAGCCGACCGATACGGAGAAATTCCACGAGGAACGCCGCGAGTTCGAGACGCAGATCGCCAAAGATGAGCGGTTCACCCAAGGCCATTACCTAATATCAATTCGGCCTACCAGATATAACCCGCAAGCTGTCCAACCCGTTAGCCGAATATTGGAACTGGTGAACCGCTGTCAGGTGCGCAGGCACGGCTGGTCCTTTCCGTTCATTGTTCGCGGGCAAGAAGCGACCGAGCAGCGGAGCGCAGGCACGCCACGCCGACCAAAGGATTGGGAGGAGTTTTGGCGCATGTACCAGAGTGGGCATTTTATTTACGCCGTCGCCTACCGTGAGGACCGGCCCGGCCAGAATGCGAGCGACTTCTTGGACCGTTGGCCGCTTCAACACGCCAAGAACATCGGCGTTAGCTTGTCGGGTGTCGTTAATATTGACACAGTGATCTTCATCGCGACGCTCGCCTACGACTTTGCAGCGGGGCTTGTAGGACCTTTGGCATGGGACGAATCTGTTGAGGTTAATTTGACGCTGGTCAAAACTGCGGACCGAGTTCTTGTTTCCACCGATCCGCGAGCACCCATTCGCAGGTTTTGGCAGGCAACGATCCCACAGATCGAAAGCCGTCACATAGTCGAGGTTAAGGATTTATTGGCAAAAACCCGCACCTTAGCTGTGACGGCAGCTAATGAGATACTGGAACGGTTTGCCGGTGCCGACGTTCAATCCTTGGACGCTTTCGCAGCGCAACGCGAGTTTTTTGGAGAGTGACGCCCCGCTTTTTGTCACATTCCCCTCCCTCCCCCCGACTCTCTTGTGTTACCTTAACCCAGGAGTCGCATGACCACGCTTGCCACGCCAATCTCGCCGCTGCCGGCCGCTGAAATGAACGATGCCGATCTGGTTAGCGCCAGCCGCTCGGGGGACCGGCGGGCGTTTGGGCAGATCATTCGGAAATATCAGGCGATGGTCAGCGGCCTCATTTATGCCGCCTGCGGCGATCTGCATCGGAGCGAGGATGTCACGCAGGAGACGTTCATCTCGGCGTGGAAGAGCCTCTCGGGCCTGCGCGATGCGTCCAAACTTCCCGGATGGCTCTGCCAGATCGCGCGACGGCGGTTGGCCGATTCGGCGCGAACCAAATCGGCAAATGAAGTTCCCTTCAGCCAGGCTTTCGCGTCGGGGCAGGAGCCGGCGGCGCCCACCGCTGGCTCAATCGGCGCGGCGCTGAAAGCGGAAGAGGGCGAGCTTCTCTGGCAGGCGCTGTCGCGCATTCCACAGCCGTATCGTGAGACGCTTGTCCTCTTTTATCGGCAGGAGCAATCGACGGCACAGGTGGCCGTCGCGACGGAGAGCAGCGAGGCGGCGGTTCGCCAGCGGCTCACGCGCGGGCGGGAAATGCTGCGCGAGGAAGTGGCCGCGATGCTGGAGCGCAATCTCGCGCGGACTTCGCCGACGCCGCAATTCACGATGCAGGTGATGGCGGCGCTGCCGGCGCTGGCCGCACAGACCGCGGGGATCGGCGCGGCCGCCAAGGGATCGGCCGCCGCGAAGGGCGCGGGGCTGCTGAGCATTGTGTTCATGGCGGCCGCCCCGATTCTCGCGTTGGCGAGCATGGTCTTTGGAACCTGGAAGGACCTTCACGAGGCGCAATCTCCGCGGCATCGGCGCATTACGAAGGTGACGTGGGCTTTGATCTGGGCCGATCTGATTACCTGGGTTGTTGTCGCCAACTATCTGCTCAGATTCGGAACCGACCATGGCTGGAGCACGGCATCATTGACGTGGATCATGGCCATCGGCGCGGCGTGGTTCAGCATGGCTTTCTTCACGATCATCACCTTCAGCAAATGGAAAGTGGACAAGGTGCTGCGCGAGGAAGGCCTGCGCGAAGCGCCATTTCCCAAGCTCTCGTTCGGCGTGCGGCTGCTGGCCACGGCGCCGGTTGTCGGCGTGCTGATGGGATGGATGGTAAAACTGGCGCTGGAGGCCGGCGATCATGTGTCGGTCGAGCTGATCGTCGCCTCAATCGCCGCCATCAGCGCGTACCTGGCCTATCGGCTGCCCCGGACGCAGCCGGACCGGGTGGTGCTGCATACGTTTGAGACGTTCGGCTTGTGCCTGCTCGTGAAGGTCATCATGCTCAACTGGCGGTTGCCGCAGTGGATCGCCATTGTGAATGCGGGGCAGACGCGGGGCGAGGTGCCGATGGGGGCAATCAATCTGTGTGCGTTTGTTCTGTTCGCGTGGATGGCGGTGCTGACGGTGATGAGCCGGCGGACGAAAGAGGAATGAACGCTGAGGCGCGGAGGCAGGAAAGACGAGAAAATCAAAATCAGATTTTGAATTTCTCCGCATTTTCTTCCTCTGCGCCTCCGCGCCTCAGCGTTCATCTCTCTTTTTGGCCACGGCGAAATCGCCGTTTAATCCGACGCGCGGCAGGCTTTGCGTCATGGGGCGGATGCGGCGCGTTTGTAATTGGAAGGGGAGGCCCAATTGGCCCAGGGCGGCCTCGACGGATTTGTCGGCGGGGAGGAGTATTTCCTCGCCGCCGATCTGGGCGGGGATATGCAGATTGCCTATCGCGTAGGCGGCTTTGGATAGTTCGTCTGCCGTGCCGCGAATCACCAGAACACGAGCGGGGAGGAGATTCACGACCAGGCGCACGCGACGGTCGGTCGCCAAGACGGCCCCGTGATCCAGCGCTTGATCGGGCGGCAAAATGATCCGGACCATGCGGCCGCCGCGCGTTTGGCGGCTCAAGGCGCGGCAGGGCAGTTCCGGCCAGGCGATGTCCAGCAGATCTAGCGACGGATCATTCTCGTTCACATTGCCGAGCACTTCCACAATTCGCCGGCAGAGCAGCGGCGCGGAAGCGGCGCTGGATTTCTTGTGCAATTCGGAAGTTGCCGCGGTGGTCGCTCGCATTGGGGTTGCCGGGCAATTAGCATACCCGCCGCGATGAAGAGCGCACAATGGATGGTCTGGCAACTGGCGGATTCGGCGTTTCCCAGCGGCGGATTCGCCCACTCGGGAGGATTGGAGGCGGCCTGGCGCGCGGGCCACGTCGCGGATCCGCCGGCGTTGGAGGCGTATCTGCAAAACCAGCTTTGCCAGTGGGCGAACGCGACAGCGCCCCTGGCCCTTTGGGCGCATCGCCAGGCGGGCGCGATTCTGGAGGCTGATGCACTTTGTGATCTGGTGCTCAATCATCCCATCGCCAATCGGGCGAGCCGCGCCCAGGGGCGGGGCCTGTTGTCGGCCGCAAGGCAGATATTTCAGGCCGGGGAAATCGTTGAGATGAACAGGCAACTCACGGACGCGGCCTCGCCCATGCACATGGCCCCGGTATTTGGCGGGGTGTGCCGATGTCTGGAGATCAGCGAAGAGGAGACCGCCAATCTGTACCTGTTCGTCAATCTGCGCGGGGGCGTATCCGCGGCGGTGCGGCTGGGGATCATCGGGCCGCTGGCGGCCGGGGCGATGCAGGCGCGTTTGGCTTGCAAGGCGATTGAGTTTGCCCAGGCGGCGGCGCGCATCGCGCCGGACGACGTGGCGCAGACTTCCCCCGTGGCAGACCTTTTGCAAGCCTGTCACGACCGGCTTTATTCCCGGCTATTTCAGACCTGAAGGATTCAATCGAGCTGACAGCCATGAACGAAATTGCGACCAATCCCGTTTCCGCTCACTCGCACGCCCACGAACAATGGACCGGCCCGGGGAGTTTCGCGGCGCGGCCCAAGCCGCTGCTTTTGCGCGACTTTAACCAGCGGGCGTTTACCGTCGGAATCGGCGGTCCTGTCGGGGGCGGGAAAACGGCGCTCATGTTGGCTCTTTGTTTGGCGCTGCGGGACAAGATCGCGCTGTGCGCGGTGACCAACGACATATTCACGCGCGAGGATGGGGAGTTTCTGGTCCGCCATGAGGCGCTGGCGGCGGACAGAATCCAGGCCGTCGAGACCGGGGGTTGCCCGCATGCGGCCATCCGCGAGGATATCTCAGCCAATCTGCTGGCCCTGGAGCATCTGATGGAGTTGCACCGTCCCGCGCTGCTCCTCCTGGAATCCGGCGGCGACAATCTGGCGGCCCATTTCAGCCGCGAACTGGCGGATTACACCATCTACGTCATTGACGTGGCGGGCGGCGACAAAATCCCGCGCAAGGGCGGGCCGGGAATTACGCAATCGGATCTGCTGGTGATCAACAAGACGGACCTGGCGGCGGCAGTCGGGGCTGATCTGGGGGTGATGGCGCGCGACGCGAAGACCATGCGCGGCGAGGGGCCAGTGGTTTTTGCGCAGGTGAAGCATGGGGTGGGGGTGGGGGAAATTGTGCGGCATATTCTGGCGGCGCAGGGGGAGGCTTTGGACACGGCGAAGCGTCCCTGACGCGAATCCGGGTTCAGTGGGTGTGACGCTCAATTGTGGCGAAGGGCGAAGAACCCTCACCCCAACCCTCTCCCTGAGTACATGGAGAGGGTGTAAAGGGCAGTGTCGCCACAAGGAGGAGTTACAGCCGGTTCAGTCTTCTATTCCCAAACGCCCGCCATGCCGCTCGTCGGCGAAGATGAGATTGTCGCCGGATGACATGCCGTTCCAGACGCCTGTGAGGGCGTCGTCGGTTATTCCGTCGGTGGGCAGCACGGGCGGCGTGGAGACTACCATCCGAGGCTTTGCCGGCCCGATGGGGGCCATGCCGATCGGCGTCGATGTGATGACATCGGGATTTACAATCGCCTTCACGGGCGCGATCGGTTTGGCGTGGGCCTTGTGCCTGGGCGCGGGCGCTGGTCGCGAATTCGAAGCAGCATCGCTCACCGGGGCGGGTGTTGGGGAAGCGGCCGGCGCTGTTGACATCACAGGCGCGGGCGGGATCACGGGCGCCGGTGGCGGCGCGGCAATGGCCGCGGCGCTGGGTGTCACGGCGGCGGCGGGCACATTGACTGTAACGGCAGCCCCCGATGAGGCGGGTGATGTCGTTGCCGTGAGTGTTGTCGCCAATGTGGATGGCACGTCGGTTGCGGGCGCCGATGCCGTTTGGGCCGATGCGGCGGCAGCGACAGGATCCGAGGACTGGGGCGTCTGGGCCAACTGGCCGGCGGCAAGCTGCTTGTTGAAATTCTGGCTGACCAGGAGCAGGTCGGCGAAGTTGACGGGTCCCTGATAATTGAAGTCGCCGTGGGCCCAGTCCTGATTGGTCTTGTTGAAATTCTGACTCACGGCCAGGAGGTCCGAGAAATTGACCGTCCCGTCGAGATTCGAGTCGCCGGCCAGCGTGTTCTTGATGTAAATCTGATTGGCGGCGGCGGGAGTTCCCGCGTCGGTGCTTCCGTCGGCGTAGCCCACGGC
>JBEKYH010000371.1:0-5376 GCA_049511115.1 Tepidisphaeraceae bacterium
GAAACGCCCCACTGCGCGGCTTTCACGGAGGAATCCGCGCCCGCTCCATCCGGCGGAAATGACATTCCCGCAAAACCGGATATGGTATTCCCCTCGCGGAACGCGGCTGAGAACCCTCAGCCGCCCGCGCCCGGAGAACTATGATCACCCGTTTCGCTCCATCCCCCACCGGTTACCTTCACGTCGGCGGCGCACGCACGGCGCTCTTCAACTGGCTCCTCGCCCGCCACGCCGGCGGGAAATTCCTTCTGCGCATCGAGGACACAGACCTGGCCCGCTCCACCGAGCAGGCCGTTCATCAGTTGATCGACGATCTCCGCTGGCTCGGCCTGCACTGGGATAACGCGGAGCTGGTTTATCAATCCAAACGCCTGCCGATTTATAACGCGATCATCGAAGACCTCATGCGAAAGGGTCTGGCGTACAAAGCCTACGAGACGGCCGAGGAACTCGATAACCAGCGCAAGCAGGCCGAGCGCAGCAAGCGGCAATACCGCTATCGCCGCGGGCAGTGGACCAGCGACCAGATCGCCCGATTTGAATCCGAGGGCCGGGCCCACGTCGTGCGCTTCGCCATGCCGATGAAGGAATACCGCTTTGACGACGCCGTCTTGGGCGCCAACCAGGGCGTCGGCCAGGGCGAAGTGCAGGATTTCGTCATCCGCAAAAGCGACGGCATGCCGACCTATCACTTCGGCGTCGTCGTCGATGACGCCGAATCGGGCGTGACCCACATCCTCCGCGGCCAGGAGCATCTGCTCAACACGGTGAATCACATCGCCCTCCAGGAGGCGCTTGGATATTCGCGGCCGGTCTATGCCCATCTGCCCGTGATCCTCAACGTCGATGGCTCCAAAATGGGCAAGCGCGACCGCGATAAGAAGGTGCGCTTCGTAGCCGGCAATTGGATGAGAAACAACAAGAAGACGCCTGCCGACCTCGCGGCGCTGAGCGCCGTCGAGCGCGTCGCCTGGTGGCTTGAGGACGAGCATCGCCAGCTTGATCTCGCCGAGCAGGTCGCCGTGATGAAAGCCCTCAACATGTCGCGCGGCGATCTGCCGGAAATCTTCGTCCACGATTTCCGCGAGAACGGCTATCTGCCCGCCGTGCTGCTGAATTTCCTGGCCCTATTGGGCTGGAGCCCCGGCGGCGACAAAGAGCGCATGACCGTGGATGAAATGGTCCAGCTTTTTTCCCTCGAGCAGATCGGCAAATCCAACGCCAAGTTCAACCGCGAAAAACTCCTCGCCTTCAGCACCGAAGCCTTCACGGCCGCGGGACCGAAGGCGCTCCTGCCGCCGATGCGCGATTATTTGTCGGTCAATCCCGATTCGCCGCTCAATGCCGCTGATGATGAGCAGCTTGAGAAAGTCCTGCACATGAACGCCGGTTTTCATGTCCTGCGCGAAGCCGATGAAAAGAGCGGCTTTTTGTTTCTGCCGGATGATCAGGTCATTTTGCGTCCCGATGCCGTCGAGAAAGTCCTGCGCAAAGACAACGGCGCCGGTTTGGCCGCCCTGATCGCAATGCGTCCCGTGCTAGCGGCTGTCGCCGATTGGACATCCCATGCGCTCGAGGAAGCGATCAACGCCCACTGCACCGCCACCGGCGCCAAGCTCGGCAAAGTCGCCCAGCCGATTCGCGTCGCCGTCAGCGGCTCAACCATCAGCCCGCCGATTTTCCAGACGCTGGAATTTCTCGGCCGCGAACGCTCCCTCAGACGGATCGACCGGACGATAGAGACCGTGCAAGCAGCGGGTCATTCGTAATCAGAACGTCCACGCCGAATCGCATCGCGCGGCTGATTTCCTGCGCGCTATTCACCGTCCACGCGCCGAGCTGCCTGCCGCGGCGGATATGCGCGATGGCCGACGATTCCAAAAGCTGCTGGTTGACATAAACCCCCTGCCAGCTTCCGCCAATGGCGTCGACAAGCGCCTCTGGCCTATCGACAAGGAATGCTGTCACCGCACTGGGATCAAATTCCTTCGCCCAGTGCAGATTCAGCGGATCGAACGATTGAATGATGCACCGGCGCGCCAAAGTTTTCCCTCTCCCCCGGTAGTCCGGGGGAGGGTTGGGAGGGGGCTGTGCCGATGCGGTCGCCAGCGCCGCCTTGCTGGTGGGCAAACTTCCCGCCGAGCCCCCTCCTCTATCCTCCCCCGGAATACCGGGGGCGGAGGTAGATGCGCTCACCGCAGGAGTGAGCGATATTTCGCGCACCACCGCCCCGACCAATTCCTCATCCACCGGCTTTATCTCAATCAACATCCCACAATCGCCCGGCATGGCCGCCAGCACTTGCCGCAAGGTTGGAACAACATCCGACAATTCAGCCCATTCCGTTTCGCGCACGAGCCCCCTCATCGCGGTCGTGCGCTCCAAGGTCTCATCGTGAATAACAACCGGCACCCCATCCGCCGTGGCATGAACATCGCATTCGCACCACTTGATCCCCGCCTGCCACGCGGCAGCGAACGCCGCCAGCGAATTCTCCGGGTGAACCGAATGCAATCCCCGATGGGCGACGACGATCATCTGCGCCTCCATCCCGGAATCATTGCCTATGGCTCATCGCCCGCCGGATTTCCCGGTCCTGCTCTTTCTTCTTGATCGACTGCCGCTTGTCATGCTGCTGCTTGCCGCGGGCAACGCCTAGTTCCAATTTCGCCATTCCCCCTTTGAAATAAATCGCCAGCGGAATGAGCGTGGTGCCTTTGACTTCAAGTTCCCCCTCGATTTTCACCAGCTCGCGCTTGTGCACCAGCAGCTTTCGCTCGCGCAGCGGCTCGTGGCCGATGTGCGCCTTCTCGTACGGGTCGATGTGGCAGCCATGGAGGATGAGTTCGCCGCGATCGACGCTGGCGTAGCTTTCCGCGAGTTGCGCCTTGCCATTGCGGAGACTTTTCACTTCGCTCCCCAGCAGCACCATGCCGCATTCGATCTTGTGCGTGATGAAGTATTGATGGAACGCCCGCCGGTTGTCGATGCGCGGGCTGAGGTTTGGCGCGCCGCGGCTCACGTAGACTTCCCTTCCGGCTTTTCTTCCGACTTGCCATCCCAGGTGCGGCGCAGATCAACCAGTTGCTTCACCTGCGTGAGAAGCCCCTCGACCGCATCAATGTGCATCACGCTGGCCGCGTCGCTCTTGGCATTTTTGGGATCGGGATGGCATTCCAGAAACAGCCCATCCACGCCCGCCGCCGTCGCGGCGCGAGCCAGCAGCGGCGTAAATCGCGGATTGCCGCCGCTTTGGTGCCCCATCCCGCCGGGTCGCTGCGTGCTGTGGGTGATGTCGAAAATCACCGGGCAGCCGAATTCTTTCATGATGGAGAGACCGGTGAAATCGTTCACGAGGCGGTTGTATCCAAAGAACGTCCCGCGTTCGGTCAGGAGCACATCGCGATTGCCCGTCGAGCGCACTTTCTCTACGGCGTTCCCCATCTCCTCCGGGGACATGAACTGCCCCTTCTTCAGATTCACGCACCGCCCCGCCTCCCCGCAGGCCAGCAGCAAATCCGTCTGGCGAGCCAGAAACGCCGGCACCTGCAACACATCCACCACCTTGGCCGCGGGCTTCACCTGCGCCGTTTCATGCACGTCCGTCAACAGCGGCACGCCGACTTCATCCTTCACGCGCTGCAAGATCGCCAGCCCCGCCTCCAGGCCCGGCCCGCGAAAACTCGAGCTGCTGGAACGATTGGCCTTGTCGAAGCTGGCCTTGAACACATACCCGATGCCAAGCTTCTCGCAGATCGCTTTGACGCGCTTGGCCACCCCAATGCAAAGCTCCGGCGTCTCAATCACGCAAGGCCCGGCAATCACGAAAAAGGAACGGCTCTTCAGGAAATCAAGCATTCGGGGTCAGGACTGGGGACTGAGGACTAAAGGACTGAGAGAAAGATCAAACCGCGCACTTTTTTGGAATTCGCTCAACGTAGGGTCCGCACCGCGGACCATTAACCCGATGATGGTCCGCAATGCGGACCCTACGCAAATGCGCGTTTAAGCCAAAAGTGACGCTTTATCCTTCTCTCAGTCCTTTAGTCCTCAGTCCTCGGCCCTCCTTGAATATTGACACTCGGCCACAACGACCGTCTAATATTAACCCCGACCGCCGGCTGGTCCAAACGCTATGACGGCTATTCAGGGTTTGGCGGCGGGAAACAACGAATGGATCAAGCACTCATGAGTGAAGCAACCGTTTCGTCGATCAACGAGCGCGCCGCCGATGAATACTTCCGCCGCGGCCTGGAAGCCGAAGAACAGGGCAACCACGAAAAGGCCGCCGAGTACCACGAACACGCCTTGAATGAAAATCCCGACCACGAGGTCGCCGCCTTCCGCCTGGCGCTGCTTTATGATCGCCGCGCCGAAGACGCCAAGGCCATCGAGCTTTACGAGCGCATCTGCACCAGTGAGCCGGTGCACCTCAACGCCCTGATGAACCTGGCGATTCTTTACGAAGACAACAACCACTACGAGGAAGCCCGCCGCTGCCTCGACGCGGTGTTGCGCACGGATCATAACCATCAGCGCGCCCGCCTGTTCATGAAGGACGTCGAATCCGCGCGCGGCATGTATTTCGACGAAGACGGCGACAGCCGCGGCGACCGGCGCAATGCCGCGCTGGAAGTGCCCATCACCGATTTCGAGCTTTCCGTCCGCAGCCGCAACTGCCTCAAGAAGATGAACATCCGCACCCTGGGCGATCTTCTGCGCACCACCGAGCAGGAACTCTTGAGCTACAAGAATTTCGGCGAAACCAGCCTCGATGAGCTTAAAGCCCTGCTCACGCAAAAAGGCTTGCGACTCGGCCAGGCCCTGGAAGACCCCAAGCTGGCCGCCGCCGCGCGCCGCCCGGCCCCGTCCGTCGCCGGAAACGCCTCGCCCGAAGTGCTCGGCAAGAGCGTGGCCGATCTGGAATTGTCCGTCCGCAGCCGCAAGGCGCTGCAGCGGCTCAATATCAACAGTCTGGCGGACCTGGCCGCCCGCACCGAGGACGAACTCCTCGGTTGCAAGAACTTCGGCCAGACCAGCCTCACGGAAATCAAGCAGCAGTTAACGACGTTTGGTCTGTCGCTTCGCAAATTGGAAGAATAGAAAGCGGCCTCTCACGCACCGGTGACCGGCACAGCTTTCTGGCAAGGATGCCATGATTCGCTTTGTCCGCATCGCATCGCTGATGGTCTTCGCCGCGTTCTGTCTCGCCGAGTCCGGGTGCAGTTCCGACACCGAGCAAGCCCAATCCATTGTAGCCGCCCCCGCTCCACAGTTAATCCGCGTCCGCCTCGTGGAAGACGCCCAGATCGTCGGCGTTTCCGCGACGGCCAATCCTGTCATGAGCGTGCAATCCATGCAGCGGCCCCTGATCCT
>JBEKYH010000372.1:0-5350 GCA_049511115.1 Tepidisphaeraceae bacterium
GTTCTTCTTTTTCCCGAAATGAGAGGTAAAAAGACCAGTAATGAAGACTTCTTCTCCTATGCCAATCCTGGCGCGGCCTGCCGCTGCGGGAGCAAACGCGGCGGTGGACAAGAAGTTCTGATTGACGTGACGACCACGAAAGGAAATTGGCATCACGGCTACATCAATGTTTGGGTCGGTCGGATGGAAAAACCAGTCGGCGCAGTTTGTGTCGATCCGAATCAGGCCACCGCCCATTTCGTTGACTCGCAAGATCGCCTTATCGTCGGTACTATGAATTTGAATGTCATCGATGACGTGCCGCGCCGTCACCGCATAACCCGCAACCACAAATTCATCCATAGCGTAGTGGACAAAGAACGTTGTCCCGGCAAATCTAGGCTGATCCAATTTTCTTGAGTGGTAAGAAAGGAACGCCACGCAAGTTCTCACTATTTCGGGGACACGCATGAGGTCGCCATCTTGCCCAAAATAATAACGCGGACAACCGTACAAACGCCTATCAACTTGGAGGGATATTTTACTCATCTTGCCTCCGATGAGTCAAGTATATAATTCCCTTTATTTAAACTGTATGTTTAATATATACCAAATCACACCGCAGCGGCTATCCAATCATTCAGAAAACCCAATTACAAGAATATGAACGCAGAGGCCCGGCGCTGAGGTCGGAAATACCAGGAATCTCATTTCAGAATTGAATCCTCCGCATTTTCTCCCTCTGCGCCTCCGTGCCTCTGCGTTCATTCCCCCCGTCGCGAACCGAAAAGGCCTGTCTCGCCATGTCTGTCTGTCTCACCATGTCTGGAACCGGCAGGGGGGGTCGATATAATCCCTCGCTTCGCCGTCCGCGGACATTTGCCCGCACGGCGAAACCGAAAGGATACTTGATGCCGTATACCCTTACGCCCCTCGCCCCCGGCACCCTTCCCCCCGACTTGGGCGGCGGCGGCGATGCCGATACGAATCGCTGGACGCTCAACTTCGGCCCCCAGCACCCGGCCACCCACACGACCCTGCGCCTGGTCCTCGAACTCGACGGTGAGCGCATCCTCCGCGCCACGCCCCACATCGGCTACCTCCACAGCGGTTTCGAGAAACTCGGCGAGCATCTCAATTACAATCAGTATGTCACAATCGTAGACCGCATGGATTACTCGGCGCCGATTTATAACGAACTGGCATGGCACGGCGCCGCCGAAAAACTGATGGGCATTGAACTCACGCCGCGCTGCAAAGTCCTCCGCACCATCGCCGGCGAACTGGGCCGCATCCAATCGCACCTTCTGTGCGTCGGCGCCGCCGGCCTGGACCTTGGCGCATTCACGGCCTTCCTCTACGGCTTCAACGAGCGCGAACTGATCTACGACATCGTCGAGTACATGTCCGGCCAGCGCTTCCACACAAGCTGGACCCGGGTAGGGGGGCTCAACATGGACCTCCCCGACGAAGCCGTCTTCAAGCGAATGGTCAAGCGCTTCACCGATGACGCGATGCCCAAGGCCATGGAAGATGTTGAAAAACTTCTCAACCGCAACCGCATCTTCGTCGACCGCACCCAGGGCGTCGGCGCCATGACCCGCGAGGAGGCTTTGGCCTGGAGCTTCACCGGCCCGCTCGCCCGGGCCAGCGGCATCAAGCGCGACATCCGCAAGGATCAACCCTACCTCTGCTTCGCCGACAACTGGGACGGGCAGGGATCGCCGGCCGTCGAGTTCAAAGTCCCCATCATGACCACCGGCGATGTCTATGCGCGCTATCTGGTGCGATTGGAGGAAATGAAACAAAGCCTCCACATCATCCGCCAGCTTATCGACCGCATCCCGCCCGGCCCGGTCAATGTCAGCCCCGAGGGAAAAGAGGTTCTGCCCCCCAAGGAGCAGGTCTACAGCAGCATTGAGGGCCTGATCCAGCACTTTGAACTCATCATGACCAACCGCGGCTTCTCCGCTCCGCGCGGCGAAGTCTATAACTGCATCGAAAGCGGTAACGGCGAGCTCGGCTATTACATCGTCAGCGCCGGCAATAACTGTCCCTGGCGGGTGCGCACGCGCCCGCCGTGCTACATCAACTATCAGGCATTCCCCAAAATGATCGAAGGCCACATGATCAGCGACGTGGTGGCCGTGCTGGGAAGCATCAATGTCATCGCGGCGGAGCTGGATCGATAGAGGCTGGATTATGTAGGGTGGGCATCGCCCACCGTTTTGGCGCCAATGGTGGGCGATGCCCACCGTACCTCAATCGAGGTGTCGGAGAAATTGTGGAGCGGCGATATGTGTAAGCAGTTCTTTCTATTTTGTACGGTACTCCTTGGCCTCGCCACATGCGGCTGCTCGGTCGCTGAACCAAATACGCCCATCGTCGCCGAAGGCCCCGTGCAATGGGGCGAAACGGTAGGGGGGTTGCAAATGGGAATCGCCGCGGAAACCTGGAGCGCCCCGCCCGGCCAGCCGCAACCGATTAATCCGCCCTTGGAATCCGTGAAAATCTATATCCGCAATGACGGCAATGACGCGCTGATGGTGCTCAACCCCGCCGCCGCGCCACAACTTCGCACCGCCGATCCGACCCAGGCGCTAGTCACCATCCTGTCCGGCCGGGGCGACTCCGGACCTCAGCCCACTGTTTATATTCCCGCTCCCAATCCTCCGCGATTCGTGGAACTCACTCCCACGCAGATGACCTGGTTCTCCGTCCCGGTAACCTTGCCCCCCGCGCAACCGGCCGCCGCTACAACCGCCCCGTCGAATGCCGCTCTTTGGAAGTTTGCAGCGCAATACCAGAATTCACAATCAGTCATCGCCGTTACCCCCAACGGCGCCTCCGGCCCGGCTACCACCGTCAGCGGCGTCTGGACCGGGCAGATCAGCTCCGGCATATTGCAGCAGAACATTTACCCTTAGGATGAACCATGGCCTGGATTGTTGAGAATCGTCGCACCGCCGTAGTGGAAAAGCCGGCAACTCCGTACCTCACGGACGCGATCAAACACGAATTGAGCACGAAGTTTATTCCGCGCTACCCGACCAAGCAGGCCGTGCTGCTGCCCGCGCTTCACGCCGTGCAGCACGCGCATGGTTGGATCCCCCAGGCGGCGCTCGTCGAAATCGCCGAGTTTCTCCAACTCTCGCCCGCGGAGGTGCTCGACACGGCCACATTCTACGAAGAATACTGGCTCAAGCCCAAGGGGCAGTATCTGGTACAGGTCTGCCGCTCGCTCGCGTGCGAAATCTGCGGCTCCAGAAAAATCACCGAACACCTCAAGGCGCGCTTTGGCGTCGAGGAAGGCGAGACCAGCGCCGACGGCCGGTTCACCCTGATCGAGCTCGAATGCCTCGGCTCCTGCGGCACCGCGCCGGCCGTTCTCGTCAACGATGTCCTCTATGAAGACGTTACTTGTGAGTCGATCGATAAACTGATTGGCCAGTTGCCCAGCGACCCGCACCATTTCAAAGACCCGACTGTCACTTGGGAAACTCCCGGCGGACACTAAAACCTTCTCTCTTAAATGTTCACCCATCCGAATGTTCGCCGGCAAGCTGATACTTCCGATCCTCTTCGTGCTGGCGGCGCTTCTCGTGGCAGGGGGGTTCTGGACGTGGCGGCAGTATTTTGACGACTATCACCTCGCCGTCGTGCGCGAAGGCGTTTTGTACCGCGACGGCGTGCGCAGCGTCCGCCAGTTCGCCGCGGCCTTGCAGCGCGTGAAGCCCAGGACCGTGGTCAGCCTTGTGGACGACAGCGAAAACGCGCGGCAGCCTTTTGCCGATGAATTGGCGCTTTGCAAGGACAACGGCGCGGAATTGATTCGCATCGCCGTCCCCTTAGGCGGCTGGCCGACCGCGGATCAGGTGCGCCGGTTTTTGGAAATCGCCAATGATCCCGCGCGCCAGCCGGTCCTGGTGCACTGCGCCCAGGGCGTCCGCCGCACAGGAATGATGGTCGCCGCCTATCAGGAGTCGGTCATGAGATTCGACCGCGACCGCGCCAAGGCAGCCCTCCTGGCCTTTGGCCACAGCCAGCGCACCGTCGGCGATGTGCAGCGGTTTATTGATGTCTATGATCCCGCAGCCCAGTGCATGACCGAGCAGTTGCCGCAATCGACGGAGTAGTCATACGATGCCTAAATGGATGTTCGATCTCCCCAAGGCGCAGGAAGCCAGTAACGACTGCCTGCCCCACGCGGCGATGAACCTGGGAACCGCCCAGGGCATGGGATTCCGTCCGCGAAGCCTGGTGGCGCGACTGGTCTTGCAGGAGCAGTACGGAAATTACGTCTTGTATCGCATGGACGACGCCGGCGGATTCGTCGGGGACAGTTGGCACGGCAGCATCGAAGATGCCCTGTGGCAGGCTAAGAAAGAATTCGGCGTCGATCTCGCGCCGACGATCGCCGCCGCTGCGAAGGATGCGAAGACCAATGGCCCAGATTCCAACCAAATCTGAAGGCCGCCCCGGCCGCGGGTTCCTCGGCTGGCTCGGCCGCCAGGTAGGCTATGTCAGCAAAGCGGTGAAAACGCCGGTAGGGGCGGCAGACGCTCCGCCGCCAGCCGCGCCCGTCGAGACTGTCGCAAAGGTCGTCTACCGAAATGACACCGTTTCTGAGGCGCCGCACCCGGATGACCCGAATCTAAAACTGCGGCGGACTATCATCGACGAAGTGGTCGTCGATCCGAAACCGGGAGCGGAGAAATGAATGGCTCGCCTATTCAGAGTCATCTTGCCCGTCTCCGACATCAACGCCGCGGCGGTCTTTTACGGCCGCCTGCTGGGAATCGAAGGAAAGCGCGTGTCGCGGGGCAGGCTTTATTTCGACTGTGGCGGTACGATCCTGGCCTGCTACGATCCGCGGGCTGATGGGGATGACACCGACGCCAAACCCAACCCGGATCATATATACTTGGCTGTCAGAGACCTGGACGATGTCTTCCAGCGCGCCGCCGCGGCTGGATGCAAGTGGCTGGAAGACAAAATTGACCGGCGGCCCTGGGGTGAACGATCCTTTTACGCTCGGGACCCGTTTGGCAATCCGATTTGTTTTGTGGATGAGAAGACGATTTTTACTGGCTAGAGGCCGGGGGTTTTAGCGATGTCAAACGTTACGATCCAAGAAGCCCAGGCAAAGCTTTCAGACTTAATCCACGGACTGACTCCCGGCGATGAGGTCGTCATCACAGAAAACAATCAACCCGTCGCAAAGCTGGCCCGCACCGAGCCGAATGGCTGGTGGCCCTGCAAGGCCGGCAGCGCGAAGGATACCGTCCACTCCATGGCCCCGGACTTCGATGCGCCAATTCTTGGATTCAACGCGTAAACAACATCCTTGGACCCTATGGGCACAGCAACT
>JBEKYH010000373.1:0-5323 GCA_049511115.1 Tepidisphaeraceae bacterium
CGATATCGGGGAATTGGACGAGCTACACCACCAGAATATCCAGAATGTCGTTGTCGGGAATCTGATCCAGCCCGCCGGGATCGACGTAGGCGGTGTCATTTCCGCCGCCGCCGAAGAGCGTATCAGGCATTCCGTTATCGGCGTAAAAGAGATCATTGCCTGGCCCGCCGATGAGTTCATTATCACCAGCCCCGCCGACGAGAGTGTTGTTTCCCTTGCCGCCGCGAAGGGTGTCATTGCCGGCGCCGCCGAGCAGGCTGTCGGGGCCGTTACCACCATCCAGGGAATCATTTCCGCCGCCGCCGAGGAGAGTATCGGCCCCGCGTCCGCCGGAGAGGCTGTCGTTGCCGGCCCCGCCGATGAGACAGTCATTGCCGTCGCCGCCGATGAGGGTGTCGTTCCCGGCGCCGCCCCGGATGGTCGCGCCGATCACGTCGGTCGCCAGCGTGACGGAATCATTTCCCGCCAGGGCGCTGATGGAAATAGAAGTCACCTGCGAATCGTTGAATGTACTGGAATTGCCATTGATGTTGACAGTGATAATCCCGGCCCCATCAGATACCGTGATCGTATCGTTGCCGCTGGTTCCGGAGACCGAAAGCAATCCGTCAACCAGGGTCGCCGGGGCGCTGACCAGATCGGGGATCAGGTTGTTGGCGATCGGCGTGCCCAGCCCGGTGCCGGTGGTGTATTGCGAAGAGCTGGTCTTGTGGAAATCGCTTTCCGGCAGGCTGTAGAGCATGGGAAGCAATTGACTCGCTCCATCCAGCGATGACTCACCCGCGGCTGCTCGTCCCTGATCGGCAATGGCCACAATCGCCGCCCACGCCGGCGCGGAAAAGCTTGTGCCGGCCAGCACGATCCACGGGTTGCTGGGATCGCCGTAAGAGTTATAAACCGCCACGCCGGTGGCAGGGTCGCCGTCAAACGAGACATCCGGCACGTCACGCCCCCCCGCCGGGGCGATGCCCGATTGATACGACGGCTGAGAAACAGAGGTGTTGGTTCCGTAACCGCCGCCGTCGGTGGAACTGTCATCCCAGAGCGTCTCGCCGAGCCAATCACCGGCGGAATCACCGACGGAAAGACTCGTTCCGCCGACGGCCAGGACATCCGGGTCGGCCGCGGGATAATCCACCCCCACACTGCCGCCGCTGCCCTTTGAATTGAGCGTGCTGCTGGCGTAGGTCCCCGTATCTCCCGTCGCCGCGATAAACGTGATCGGCACATGTCCCGCCGGCGTCGTGAACGGAGGTGTCGTCGTCCCGCTGTTCTCAAAGAACAGGCTCATGGAGATCACGCTGACGTTCGGATAATCGCGCGCCACGCCGATGGCCGTGGCCAGGTCGCTGTCATTACTATTGTTTGTCTCGACAAGAAGAATGCTCGCCCCCGGGGCCAGTGCGTGGACCCATTCCACATCCAGATCGACCTCGTTGATCCAGCTTGATTGGCTCGACGGCGCGGCGGCCGTGTTCTTCGGCACAACCGGGTTGCCATTCTGATCGACGACTTTGAAGGACGGGGGCGCGGCAATTCCATATTGCTTATCAAACGCGCGCAGGTCCGATTTGATGTTGGGGTCGTTAAAGGCGTCGATGACGGCGACGGTTTGGCCCGCGCCGTTGCCGGCAATTCCGTTGAAACTGACCTGATTGAAGCCGTAGGCCTGGGCGATTTGCGAAGGCGAAAAGCCCTTGGATGGCGGCGAGACGCTCTGGCAATTGAAGGTGAACACGGTGGACCATGTTCCCGGCTGGGTTGTGGAATTGGCCAGGACTTCCCAGGAATAGGATTTACCAACGGTCAGCGGGGCAATAGGAGTGTACTGCGTAATCGGCGTGCTGATGTCGATAACGACGCTGGATCCGCCGGTGGTCGCCGTCGGGTCGGTGGGAAGGTCGCTGGCGTTTGTGGCCACGATCAGGCGATAGGCCGTCGCATTGCTAACCGCCGACCAGGTGAAAGTGGGAGTGGTGGAAATGCCGGTCGCGCCCGTCGCGGGCGTGCTAGGTATGGCCGGCGGAAGTCCCGTGGTGAATTGGCTGATGCTGGACCACGTCCCGCCCTCGACATCAATGTACCCAATCACCTCCCAGTAATAGGTGGTAAATGGAGACAAAGAGGCTGAAAAGCTGGTGGTTCCAGTGGTGCTATCGATCACCACGCTTGATCCTCCCGTCGTCGCGCTGGGATCAGTCGGAAGGTCCGCTGAGTTAGTCGCGACGATGAGCCGGTACAGGGGTGGCGCAAGTACGGCACGTACTGTCGTCCAGGTAAATGTGGGATTCGTGGGAACCCCGCTCTGGGAGACAGGATAACTCGGCGTCGGAGCCGCCAACGGCGGCAAGACGAGGTCGAATTCATTGACGCTCGACCAAGTCCCAATCTGATCTGTGGAATTGCCGATGACCTCCCAATAGTAGACGTTGTTCGCCGATATCGGTTCAGCCGTAAATGTCAGTTGAGTCGTAGTTGCGTCGAAAACAACGGTTGCTCCGCCGGTGGTTGCCGTTGGATCGGTTGGCAAGTCGGCCGAATTAAGCGCCACGATAATGCGATAGGAGGTCGCCTGGCTCACGGCGGCCCAAGTAAAGGCCAAGGAGATGGAGTTACTTTCTATGGTCGCTTGATTTGCCGGCGACATGAGTGTCGGCGGCGGCAGATTTGGCGGCCCGATGGTGAATTGGCTGATGGTTGACCAGGTGCCGATGTCGCCGCTCGCCGTGCCGATTACTTCCCAGAAATAGGTCTGGCCCGCCGTGAGTGTCTGGCCCGACGGCAATACGGCCGGCGAAGTTGCGCTGGTTCCATCAAGTACGACCGATGCGCCGCCTGTCGTCGCGGCGGGGTTGGTCGGCAGGTCTGACTTTACCGTGGCAATGAGCACGCGGTACGACGTTGCACCAGTTACCGTCGACCAGGAAAAGACCGGACTGGTCACCACCCCCGTCGCGCCGGCCGAAGGCGCTGCGAGAATCGGCGCGGTTAAAACCGGGGCGGCCGTTGTGAATTGCCGCACCACCGACCATTGCCCCAGTTGCGAGCCGTTGTCCGCGGTGACTTCCCAGTAGAAGGTCGCATCAGTCGCGAGCGCCGTTCCCGGCGTGAATTGCGCGCTCGAAGTTGTCGTGTCGATGACGACCGACGAACCGCCGGTTGTCGCGTCGGGATCGCCGGGGAGGTCCAGCGGATTCGTAGCCAGGATCAGGCGATACGACGCGGCCCCGGAAACCGCCGCCCACGTGAATGTCGGCGTCGTAGCGACGCCCGTCGCCCCCGCGCTGGGAGCGTTCAGTGCCGGCGCGGGCAGATTTGCCGTTCCGACAGTGAACTGATTGATCGCCGACCAGGTTCCCTGCTGCCCCGGCGCTACGCCGATGACTTCCCAGTAATAAGTGACGCCCGGCGCGAGTGTGGGCGATAGGGTCGTGCCGATGATCGCCTCGTCGGCCACCACGCTCGGGCCGCCGATGGTTGCCGCCGGATCAGTCGGCAAATCCAGCGGATTGGTGGCGACGATGAGCCGGTAATCAGCCGCATGGGCGACGGCCGACCAGTTGAATGCCGGCGTGACCGACTGATCGGTGGCCTGTGCCGCCGGCGAAATAGGCGTCGGCGCGGCCAGCGGCGCGGCGGCCGGAGTATTGTTCAAAAGCGTGACGACATTGCCCGGCGAACCGCCGTAGAGCAAAGCCAGATCGGCTTGGCCGTCGCCGTTGAAATCGGCGGTAAGCGCAAAAGTGCTGCCGGCGGGGACGATGGACTGCGGCGATTGGAACGTGCCGTCGCCGTTGCCGGGGAAGAAAAACAGGCCGTTATGCGTGCCCGTGGCGACGACCGCGATATCCTCGTACCCATCGCTTTCAAAATCTCCGGCCAGCGCCGTTTGCGGCGAGTATTGGCCGGGCATATTCGTCACCAGCGGCGGCAGGAAAGTCCCGTTTCCATTTCCCAGGAGCACATCCACCGAGCCGGGCGTTCCCGCGACGGTGGCCACCAGATCGGGATGCCCGTCACCGTTGAAATCGCCGACGGCAAGCGAGGTGATATTTCCGCCCAGCGCGTAAGTTTTCGCCGCGGCGAAGGCGCCGTTTCCGTTGCCGATGAGAATGTCGAGATTCGAGCCGACGGCGACGGCCAAGTCCGGAACGGAATCGCCGTTAAAGTCGGCTGTCGCGAGAATGCCGTTGGCATAGGCGCCGTTGTCGATGCGCTCAACGCGAAATGTTCCGTCGCCGTTGCCAAGCAACAGGCTTAGTCCGCCGTATTTGTTAATCCCTACAATGTCCTGCCTTCCGTCGCCGTTGATGTCGGCGACGACCAGGTGCGGATCATAAATATCCGAGGGATCGGAAATGATGGGCGATTGGAATGTCCCGTTGCCGTTGCCCAGGAGGACGCCGATGCCTTTGCCGCCGGAAAAAAGATAGGCCAAGTCGAGCTTGCCGTCGCCGTTGAAATCGCCCACGACCGGCGAATAGGCGGGGAAGCCGCCGTCGGGAATCGAAACGGCCGGCTGAAACGTGCCGTCGGAGTTGGCCGCGAGGAGCGTAAGTGCCCCCGTGGTAAGCGCCGTGACAATATCGGGATGGCCGTCGCCATTAAAATCGCCGGCCACGAATGACGAGGGAGCATTGCCGATTGGATAGATGGCCGGCGTGAAATTCACGCCGCTGAGCAACTGCCGCCGCTCGAGTGGTTCACAGCAGATGGGCACTTCCGCGACTGCGCGGCGAATGGCCCGGTTTGTGCCTCGACGACCTCTCATCGCAACGAAAACTCCCGCTCCGAGAGTACACACCCACGCTGGCAGACACCGCCTTTTTGTAACACCGCTATGCTGGGGCCGGCGCGATTCGAACGCGCGACCTGCCGTTTAGGAAACGGCTGCTCTATCCAACTGAGCTACGACCCCGCCAAGTGCATGGATTGTAGCTTTCCCGGCGCAGGAGGCCAATTCGCGGAAATGGGACTAAGTGCTGAGGACTGAGGCCTGAGGCGAAAGGTAAAGACCGGCGGACGAGTTGAATTTGCATTCCGCTCAGAGGCGTAGGGTGGGTGTACTCGCCCACCACGCGCGCCAAACGGTGGGCGAGTACACCCACCCTACCCGGGCGCGCGGATTAATCACGATCCATCTGCGTGATTAGGACTGGGCCGAAAATCCAAAGACAAGGAGCCCCCGCATTTCCCGTTCACGTATGCATTTGTCTGTCTCTCAGTCCACAGGCCTCGAACCTACCTACCCCCCTTCCTTTGCCCCCAGAGACAGACAATTGCATACGTGAACGGGAAATGCGGGGGCTCCTTGTCTTTGGAT
>JBEKYH010000374.1:0-8008 GCA_049511115.1 Tepidisphaeraceae bacterium
CAGCATGGCAGTCGCCGGGGTTGCGAACCCTCCATTGCATTTCTTCTGCCTCACAGCGGTCAATAAGGGGCAGCGACCTGTGACGATTTCCCAGGCCGGGATTGTTCTGGGCGACGGAAGGACGTTCGTGCCTGCTCGGTCAGCTCTGGGCCTATGGAAACTACCGATCAAGTTGCAGGAGACAGACAAGATTGACATCTTTGCGAATGCCTCCGACATCTACAGCGCTCTCAATGAGGCGAGGGCGCAGGGGCGAACGTCCTCGCTATCGTTCGCTTATGTAAAGGACACCGTTGGCAAAGTTTACCAAAGCGCCCCGCTAACAGATTTCACGATCGAGGACTTCTTGCCCGCGCGATAGCCGAGGGAAAACGCGAGCGGCTCACCGCGCGTACTCTCGGCCGGCTCCGCATGCGGAGCGACGGGCCGCCCGGCTTCTCTTGTATTCTTAAGTGCGGTATCATTGGGTATCATTGGAAATCCATTTGCAGAAGGGGTCGCCTCATGCGAATTGCCAATTCATCCACTGCGACCTGGGCGGTAGTCGCCCTCGTCGTTGGCATGGGTTCCATTAACACGACGCTAAAAGCCCAGGACTCTCGCGCAATCGCTAAGACCGTTATGCCGTCAGTGGTTCTGCTCACTACGCTGGATAGTAGCGGGCAACCCATGTCGTTAGGCAGCGGGTTCGTTGTAGGGGACGGCTTGGTCGCCACGAACCTGCACGTCATATCGGGAGCATCCCGCGGGTTTGCGAAATTGCCCAATGATGAAGATAAATTTCCTATCCAGGGGACCTGCGGCATTGATAGCGTTCACGACCTGGCGATTCTCAGTATACCGGGGCTGAAGGCGACGGCTCTTCATCTTGGGGACAGCGACCAAATCGCGCCGGGCGACGCGATCTACGTCGTCGGGAATCCAGAAGGGCTTGAGGGCACATTTTCCACGGGTGTTGTGAGCGCTGTTCGAAAGACGGGCGACGATCTATTATTGCAACTCACCGCGCCTATTTCCCCCGGCAGCAGCGGCGGTCCCGTGACAAATGCAAAGGGTGAAGTGATTGGAATATCAGTTGCGACGCTCAAGGACGGCCAGAATTTGAATTTCGCGATTCCATCGCGCTACCTCGGTACGTTATTGGCTAAGCCCACTGCTGTAACCGGCTTCGTCGCCGCCGCTACCCAGCCGACGGCCCAAGGCGTCGGGGAAATCTCGGGTGCCGTATGGATAAACATGAATGACGGCTCGTCGAACCTACAACGTGGCTTTCAGATATGGGTTATGACCGCCGAGCCGTTGTCTCGTTCAGTGGTGGCCGGTTGCCTAAGCGCGGCTATCTCGGAACATCAGAAGTCGATTGACCAAACATTAAAATCGATGAAGTCGATGCAGGATACGGTAGGAGCTGATGCCGATGTTTCTTTGTTTACCGATTCCCTAAAGAGCGACAGGGATGAGATTGCCGAAATCCAACGCGCGATTCGTCAGTTGCCAGCCAAGATGAGCGTAACGGATGCCTTCCGACTGGTCACGCTGTTTTCCGAGGACGATATCCCGTTCTTCGCTGACGCCGTGGACGCGAACCTCGCGAAAGAGACAAGGACCGACGTGGATGGGAAATACACCATTGGAGACTTGTCACAAGGCGACTATTTCCTTCGAGCCGATCTCTATCTCGAAAAATCAAACCAATACATAGACTGGCTCGTGCCCGTGCACGTCGCAGCAGACAGCACGTCGAAGGTCGATCTTTTCAATGACGATAGAGCAATCACGAGGGAGGAAATGCTCGCCGCGATGAAGCCGCTCGTTGAGCAGCCAGTCGCGGCGCAGCCGCCACCAAATGCCAGGGCATTTAGCGGAGAGGCGCCAGCGCCAATCCCCGCGCCAGCGCCTGCCTCAACTCTTACAGTTCCGGAGGCACTAAAGGCTTACCACGATGCGCAGGCCGCGTGCATCGCTAAAATGGGTCCGCAGGCCGACTACCTTAAGGCTTTGATGGCCATGAAGTTAGCCCAAGAACAATGCGATGAGGCAACTAAGGATGACGATAGGGCGGCGGCGGCAAAAAAAGTGCTGGCGGCGAAGGCGGAAGTTCGCCGGATCGAGGCCGCCGCTTTTGACGCGGACCCCGGGGTTAAGGAAGCAAAGCGGGTATTGGACGCCGCCGAGGCAAGCCAACCTTGATGGCTAAACGCCGGTGGAGGCGCTTGTTTCATCGTTGGGCCTCTCCTCCAAACCTCCTCGCCAGCCCTGGCATACGGCTCGACGGAACTCGCCGCGGGCCGGTGGCGAGAGAATTAGGCCTGCACCGACGCCCACCATCCGTGGGGAACGTCGGGTCTTCGACTTGTCACTCGGTTACCCCGTCTCGCAGAGTGCTTTCAGTACGCTCGGACCACGCGCAGACCCGGAAATGCCAAGAAGTGCTTGACGTTCTGCGTGAAAACCTCGATGTCGAGGCGCAAAGCGGTAGCGGCGATTTGGCAATCGGGCCAGTCGACCCCATGTGTGAGGCGAAACTGGCGGTCCAGGTCGAGGGCGGCCATGCCGTCAGCCTGGTCGGGCACGGCAAGGTCGAAGGTTTGCAGGAAGGAATCGATCAGATTCTGCTCGCCTTTGTTGCGCGCGCCGGTAAGCAATTCGGCGGCCACGAGCAGGTGGGTGCGGGCGCGGCCCGCAACGGACCGGCCGGCAAGAAATGCGATCGCATCAGCGCGACCGCGGAGACAATCGATCAGGATTGAGCTGTCGAAAATCCCGCCACTCATGACTCCGCCGTGCAAGCGCGCCGCATCATGCGCTCGCGCAATAAATTCGACGCTTCGATGGAGTCATCAGGCAGGTCGGTGCGGTCTTTCCAGATGCCCAGAGCCGGGTGCTCGGCAGACGGCTGAACTCGCGCGGCGACAGGAGCTGATGCGGCAAGCTCCTTCAATTTATCCCGCACCTGGGCCAACTCGCCCGAACTAAGGCGGGGCAATTCCGCTATGATTTCGGCGGCACTCATTTGAAGCAATTATACCCCGGAAATGGACGATTCGATAGCGTTTGTTTGCGAGCTTCTCGTACATGGGTGTGACGCTCAATTGTGGCGAAAGGCAAAGAACCCTCACCCCAACCCTCTCCCTGAGTACATGGAGAGGGGGTAAAGGGCAGTATCGCCACAAGAGGAGTTACGCCCCTCGTACATCCAGCCACCCCGCACACGGCGAAACTTCGGCGCCCTGCCTCCGCTTCTCCCCTTCTCGCCGCATGGCGGCGACTCCCCTCATTCCCCCCTCCGCCCTCATCGTTTATAGTAACAAGTCGCTTGTCCAAACGGGTCGCCATCCTCGGCTCCACCGGCTCCATCGGGGTCTCCAGCCTGGATGTCATTCACCACTTAGGCCCCCCCTACCGCGCCGCCGCCTTGAGCGCGCATCGGCACCATGAGCGGCTCGTCGAGCAGACCCGCCGC
Organism: Tepidisphaeraceae bacterium; assembly: GCA_049511115.1. Classification (GTDB taxonomy): domain Bacteria; phylum Planctomycetota; class Phycisphaerae; order Tepidisphaerales; family Tepidisphaeraceae; genus JBEKYH01. The sequence continues at coordinate 3,464 of JBEKYH010000374.1, forward strand.
TTCCGCCCCGCGGCGGTGGCCGTGAGCGACCATGCCGCGGCGGCCGAGGTGGAGCCGCATTTGCATGGGCTGGAGGTGCGTCTTTATCGCGGGGCGTCGGGATTGGTGGACCTGGTCAATCGGCCGGATGTGGATGTGGTCATATCGGCCGTTGTCGGATCTGCGGGTTTGCCCGCCGCGCTCGCAACCGTGCAGGCGGGCAAGACGCTGGCGCTGGCCAACAAGGAATCGCTCGTCGTCGCCGGTTCGCTGCTCATCCCCTTGGCCCGCCGCCTGGGCGTGACGATATTGCCGGTGGATTCTGAGCATTCGGCCATATTCCAGGCCATGCGCTGCGGCAAAACATCCGAAGTCCGCCGCGTCATTCTGACCGCCAGCGGGGGGCCGTTCCGGAAGCACACAGCCGACAAAATAAAGAACGCCTCCGTCGCCGATGCGCTGAATCATCCGACCTGGAAGATGGGCCGGAAGATTTCCATCGACTCGGCCACGATGTTCAACAAAGCGTTGGAGATCATCGAGGCCTGCTGGCTGTTCGATCTGCCGCCGGAAAAAGTGCAGGTGGTGATCCATCCAGAATCAGTTGTGCATTCGATGGTGGAATTCGTGGACGGCTCGGTTTTGGCCCAGCTTTCGCCGCCGGACATGAAAACGCCCATACAATATGCGTTGACCTACCCGGAGCGGGCCGAGGGGTGCTCACGGCGGATGGATTGGAATACGCCGTTTGCGTTTCACTTTGAGCCGCCGGACTTTACAAGATTTCCGGCTCTAAAATTGGCTTATCGCGTCGCCGCTGAGGGGGGTGACGCGGGCGCGGTCCTTAACGGTGCTAACGAGGTTGCCGTCGCGGCGTTTTTGGACGGGCAAATCCCCTTCGACGCGATTTGCCGCGTGGTCGAGCTTACAATAGATCGTCAGCGCGTTCAGAGTCATGGCACCTTGGACGATCTCCTACAGGCTGACCATTGGGCCAGACAGACAGCCCACGCGATTGTGCGAGAACTCAGCGTTCCCTTGGCGGGCGGTGCTTTAGCATGATAATCCTTGCGGACTTGTGGCAATCCTTTGCCTCCGGCGCGGGCGATGCCTGGCGATATCTTCTCCTGGCTTTGGGCCTGGGCTTTGTCGTCTTCTTCCACGAGCTCGGCCACTTCCTCGCCGCCAAATACGCCGGCGTTTCCGTGGAACAATTCGCCGTCGGCTTCGGCAACGCCGCCGTCGCCTGGCGCAAGGGCATCGGCATCCGCCGCGGCACCACCACGCCGGAAATGGAACGGCGTGTGCAGGCTTATGTCGCCGAGCATCGCCTGGGTCCCGAAGACCCCGACGCCATGCCCACTCCGCCACAGACGATGCGCGCGATGGCTGCCCTTGGCCTGGGCGAAACCGAATACCGCCTCAATTGGATCCCCCTCGGCGGCTACGTGAAAATGCTCGGCCAGGACGACTTGGACCCGACCTCGCTCTCCAACGATCCGCGCTCCTATAACATGAAGCCGATCCCCAAGCGGATGCTGATCGTCTCGGCCGGCGTTTTGATGAATGTCCTGCTGGCGGCGATTGGGTTCATGATCGTCTTCCTGATGGGCTTTCGCGCCCCGCCGGCCGAAGTCGGCGGCGTGCTGAATGATTCGCCCGCCTCGATGGCCATTGCCTCCGACGGCTCACGCCGCTCGCTGCAAGTGGGCGATCGCATTCTCAGTTTCAACGGCTCGCATCCCAGCGATTTCGCCAAGATCGCCCTGGCCACCGCGCTGGTAAAAGCAGGCGATTCCATCCCCATCGAAGTCCGCCATCCCGACGGGCAGGTCGAGACATTGCACCTGACTCCCGCGCCGCGCCGGACCAAGGCGATGACTATTGGAAACTGAATCAGGCCCTCGCCGATTCCGACGGCCAGCCCATCACCATCACCACTCGCGCCGCCGATGGGAAAACGCGTGAGACCAAGGTAACGCCGCATTTTGAAGGCACGTTCGGCGCCGAGGACCTCGCCTTGGCCGGCATGACGCCGCGCGCCCAGGTCGGAACGGTGCTGGCGAAATCCCCCGCCGTGCGTGTGGTTAAGCCGGGCGATGTCATCGTGGCCCTCCGGCCGGCGTCATCGCAACAGACCATAGACAATCCCGCCAATATAGAATTGCGTGACGCCATCAACGGCGCCGGCCAGCAGGACCAATCCATCGTTCTCACGCTTCTCGATCCCGACACCGGCGCGACCCGCGAATCCAGCCCGATCCTTCCCAATTTTCCGGTGCCGCCGGATCGTCGCGGCCTGGGGATTCAATTGGGGTACGATGAGCAGCACACCGTCGTTGCCGCCGTCGCTCCCGACAGCGCCGCAGCCAAAGCCGGCATTTTGCCCGGATGGCAGATCACCAAAGTGGCCGGCCAGGATGTGAGCAACTGGTTCCAGATTCGCCGTCTCCTCGCCGCCGCCACCGTGGGCCAACCCGTGCCGGTCGAGGCGACCACGCCGCAAGGCCCGGCCACCGTTTCCCTTGATCTCTCGCAGGGCGCCATCGCCTCGTTGCGGGCCATCACTTTCACGAGCGATCTGGCCGCCATGCTGCACGAGCGCGTCGAGTTGCGGCAGACTTCCAACCCCATCGTCGCCGCCACCTGGGGCGTGAGCGAGACGCGCGATTTCATCCTGCAATTTTACGTCACCCTGCGCCGCATGGCCGGCGGATCAGTCAGTTACAAGACGCTCCTCGGCCCGGTCGGCATCGTCCGCTTCGGCGCCGCCAGCGCCGCCCGCGGCATGGATTGGCTCGTCTGGTTCCTGGCCATGATCTCCGCGAACCTCGCCGTCGCAAACTTCCTCCCCATCCCCGTCATGGACGGCGGCCTGTTTGTGCTGCTGCTGCTCGAAGCCGTGCAGGGCAAACCACTGTCGGCCAACGCCCAGCGCATCATCCAAATGGTCGGCCTGGCCATCATCCTGAGCATTTTCCTGCTGGTGACCTATCAGGACATCACGCGGCCGTTCACGCATGGGTGAGGTGCGATCATCTCCCTGGGTACAGGGAGATGATGTGGAAAAGCCCAGTGTGGTGGTCCTGGTTACGCCGGGTTGTCATACCGCAACGCTCGCCGGGCGTGGCGCCAGTGTCGGAGGAATTGCCGGCGAATCGCCTGGCGCAAATTATCCACGCCTTCCCCGCTCGTCGCGACGGTGAAGACGTGCGGCCGCGCTGCGTCGATTGGAGCGAGCTCCCCATCGCGGTCGCACATATTCCGCACCACAAGCGCGCCGGGATATTTCGCCGCCCACTCCCTTTGCTCACCAATGCTTTGCGTCGCGGCCACGACCAGCACAACAGAATCGGCCGTGGCAATCTGAACGCGGCTGCCATCAATCGACGCTCGCTCAATCTCGTCGCTGGTTTGCCGCAATCCCGGCGTGTCCACCAGAAAAACCGGCAGCCCGTCGATGTCTGCCATCTCGCCGACCCAATCGCGCGTCGTGCCCGGCATGTCCGCCGTGATCGAGCGCTCCTGGGCGAACAACTGGTTGGCGAGCGTCGATTTGCCCACATTGGCCGGCCCGACAATCGCCACGCGCGGCGGATGCAACAGCCACCAGAGCGAGGGATCGAGGCTCGTGCGCCGATCAGATGCGCGCATACGCCGATCACGCCGCCGCCACGCGGCCGGTTGCGCAAGCAAGCATCGTAACCCCAATTCCGTCGTCGCCAGCGGCAGATGCGCCAACATCATCCGCTCAATCTCATCAACCCCATCGACTGCGAATTCCGGCAATGGCAAAGTTGATGTGGGCAAAACCGCAAATCCGCTTCTTTCGGCCAATTCCAAAACCCGCCGCACCACCCACGGCCCGCCGTGCACACTCAAATCCGCCGTTTGACCGTCGGCGTGAAGAACCACAAGCGGATCGTCGATGACCTCCGCGCCGTCGCTAAGCGTTCCATGCACCGCCCGCCCGCTCACTGCATTCTGCGAAAAATGCTGCCGCAGAAACTCCCCCGTCGCCGGTCCCTTCAGCCGCACCACCGCAATCGCCGCCGCCCCCGGAGGCGTCAGCACAATCGCGATAGACGCGGGTTTGTTCTCCTCAGTCCTCAGTCCGTATTCCTCAGTTCTCGGCTCGCTTGAGCCCCGGCCACGCTTGAGATTGCAGATGTCGTGGGTTGCCTTTTATAACACATCGCATCGCCGGCCATGCTATAATTGGTTTGCATGAGCACCGCCGAGATCATCGCCGAGTTGCCCCGCCTTAGCGCGGCGGAATTGGCCCAGATTCAGGCCAAACTGCGCGAGCTTGTCGAGCCGGGCCGCGCTATCCAGCGCTCGCCGCGAATTCATAGCCCGCGCCTGGCTCAGCCGGAGCAATCGAGAGATTTTGTCAAGCAGGTTGTCGAATCCCCTCACGTGTCATTCCGAATGTGATGCTCCGTAAACGCCAGGGCCACCCCATAAAGCGTCAGGTCCGGCGACACCGCGTGAATAACCTCCCAGCCCCCAAACAGCGCCGCCGCATCCCCGCCGGTTGCGATCACCTCCGGCCAGCGCCCCAGG
>JBEKYH010000375.1:0-5300 GCA_049511115.1 Tepidisphaeraceae bacterium
AACCTTCATGCCGCGGATATCGCGGATAAGGTCAACGTCTGCCGCTGGAATGGGGATATGTACGGCGTGGATATGTCCAAGCCGGGAGCGCAGGAATATTACGATTCGGTCTTCGCCCTGATGGCTTCGTGGGATTTGGATTTTGTGAAAGTCGATGATCTTTCCGGCCACAATGCTGAAATCGAGGCCGTTCGCAAAGCGATCGATAAATGCGGGCGGCCGATTGTGTTTTCCATCTCGCCGGGCGGCAGGTCAAACGCGGAGGTGGCGGCGAACGCGAACATGTGGCGCATCAGCGGCGATTTCTGGGATAACTGGGGCGCCCTTTACAACCAGTTCAACAATGCCAACGCCGGCACCCCGTTCCGCGGCCCCGGCCACTGGCCCGATGCGGACATGATTCCCTTCGGGAATATCCGCACCTGGAACGAGAAGGATCACACGACGCATTTCACGCACGATGAGGAAGTCACGCTCATGACTCTTTGGTCCATCGCGCGCTCGCCGCTGATTTTGGGCGCCAATCTTCCCAACAACGATGATGCAACCCTGGCGCTGCTGACCAACGACGAAGTAATCGCGGTGGATCAGCATTCAACCAACAATCGGCAGGTGTCGAACAAAAACAACCAGATCGTCTGGACAGCGGACGTGCCGGATTCGAAGGACAAATACGTCGCGATCTTCAACGCCTCGCCGCCGCCGGTCCCCACGCGGCGCGGCCGGGGTCGCGGCCCGACCACTGCGCCGTCGGTAGCGCCTCTGGCGGTTCCCGCTGCGTCAAATCTCGCCGCCACGCAACCGGCGAGCATTTCAGTATCGTTGGCCGATATTGGCCTCACCGGCCCGTGCACGGTGCGAGATCTCTGGTCGCATCAGGACCTCGGTTCGGCGGGAGATGCAATATCCGCCGTCGTCAACTCGCATGGAGCAGTTCTCTACCGGGTGCATCCGGTGAATTAATTAGGAAAGCTCCGCCAACGACTATTCTCACGTTGTCGTGTCGGCAAATGGAACCGCCGCGATCTGATGCTCATCCTCGAAGACCACAGTGCCGGGACGAGTTGAGGTGATCATCTCGGTCACAATTCCGTGCTCGTTCAGAATTCGACACATCGCATGCATCCGACCGATGTGCTCTGTCGCGCTGCTCTTGTACCAACTGATCGCCTTCGGCGCGGCACGACTGCGCGAGCGACGCGCAAAACGGTCTGGCACGTCCATGTGCTTTTCAAACCAATTTCGAATGGCTTGCAGTTCCTGCGTCTCGCTCTGCGACAGCTCGCGTGCGTCAAGCAATTTGTACATGGCATGAAAGACTCCCCTGCGCCTGTGGGAGTTTTCATCTATCCTCAACGTGACAAAACGAACGTACCTTTCGGGCATAACGAGTGACGCTCCTTAACCAACTTCCGCCGGCTATTTCTGATCCATGATCCCATTGAGCAGATCCGCCGTTCGATAGCCCGCGAGAATGATTCGCGCCATGGCGACATCTTCCGCCTGCGCCATATACCCCGGCGGCAATCCCGGGATTTGCTCGGTCGGCTGCGTCGTCGGACCGGACGACGCGGCCGATTGTAACTGGCCGTCCAGGTAGGCGTATTTAATGGCCAGATCGTGGCTCTCCTGCGCCCATGCAGCAAAATCAGTGACCGCCAGCTTATCCTTCAGCGCCGCCCGGCTATAGCGCGGGTCGCTGCGCAAGCCGCTGGCCAGATCGCGGCATACCTCTTCGCTCTTATATGGCCCGGGCAATTGATCCCACAAAGCATGCAGCTTGGTCTGTGAATCCGGATATGGGGGCTGGCGCAACACCAGTTCCGCATTGCCGCCCTGGTCGCCGTTGGGATACTGCGGCGAGAACAACTCGACCCCGTGCAGCGGCTGGTGAATGTCGCCGCACAAATGCAATACCCAGCACAGCGCGATGGCCTTATCCTTGTCGGCGGCCGCTGGATCCTTCAGCTCCCCCGCGCAAAACGCCAGCGCCTCCACCGCGTTATGCGGCGGGGGGCCCTGATCGGGCGGCAGAATGACCGCCTGGCCGCCGATGACGTAGGGGATGTCGATGTAATGCCAGGCGGGATGATTGAACGTCACGTGCATCGGATTGGAAAAGCTGCGCACCAAATCCGGCCACGTCGCGGCGATGCCAAAGGCGAAGCGATCCTGATCCTCGCCGGGAGTGCTATTGGGCAAATCCGCATCCAAATCTGCCAGCAAATCCTCCTTGTAGCGGGGATGAGCCTTGAGGATTTCGGTAAGTCTGGCTTTCGCCGCCGGCGTCAGGTCCTCCCACGCGATTAAAGCGACCAGGCGATGGCCGGTATCGCTCCACGCGCCGGCCGGACGAGCCAAACAAAAAATCAGCATCAGCACGCCGGCAACAATGCGGCTGATGTTGCCGGAGCGCCCGGCGCGCAAAAGTCGGCCTGAGATGACATAAAACGATATTGATTTGAGCATATTCCCAACTCGTTGAAGGAACGACAAACGTATGCGGCCACGACCGCTCGCAGAACACTCCGCGTAAAGCGCACTATTTCTCCCTGGTCCTTAGTTTCGACAATTGATCACGGACACGCAAGATAACGCCCTCCCAATCCCCCGGCCGGTCTTGTCGAAAGAGCCGCATCGTTGGATACCACGGAGAATCCTCCCGCTTCAACAGCCATCGCCAATCCGCCGCATACGGCAACATCAACCATGTCGGCTTTCCCATCGCGCCGGCGAGGTGGGCCACTGCCGTGTCGATGGTTATGACCAGGTCCATGTTGGCTATGAGCGCGGCAGTATCTGCAAAGTCGCTGATCTCGGCCGAGTAGTCGACTATCTTCATGCCCTCAGGCGGCCGCACCGAAATTCCCTCCATCGCCTTCTGTAAACTGTGAAACACGGCTCCCTCGAACGCTATAAGCGGTTTTAGAAATGCCGCATGCATCGACCGATCAGGATTCGGCTTGGCATTGCCGCACCAGGCAAGACCCACGCGTAGCCGCGCCTTCTTATCGGGCAATTCCTGCGACCATAGACGCCGAAGTCTCGCCTCTGCCTTCAAATATGGCACTGATCTCGGAACAGTTTCGAGGGTGGTTGCCAACCGATGCGGCAAGCTAGGCAAGGAAATGTGATAGTCAAATGGCGGAAGTGCGTCGTTGTCAATCAACACTTGCTTAACGCCCGCAACCCCCCGCAACAGGCGCTCCATAGCCTTGTCGCACAGGACAATTATATATGCCCCGCGATCGGCAAGTAGAGGCGCGTATGTCATAAATTGAATCGTATCCCCGTATCCCTGCTCATCATGCAATAGTATTGTGCGGTTGCGGAGGTTCTCTCCCTGCCAGACGGGGCGATCAAATGCTCGAATTCCTTCGCGGAATTCGGGGCATCGAATCCGCCATTCGTATTCGCGCCAGCCTTGAATCCAATCTCCGACTGCCAGCAAAGCCCCCGAGTAGTTCCAATGGGCTTCCGCTCGGCCCGGCTCCAGAGAAATGCAAGTCCTGAAAGAGCTGAGGCTTTCGTGCACCATCCCTTGGCGCATCTGGGCTATTCCAAGATTCATCCACGCGGCGGCAAATCCCGGATCTAGAATTGTCGCCTGTGAAAGCTCCTTGACGGCTTCATCCACCTGCCCTTTGTTCAAGCTCCTCATCCCCAAGTCATTGCAGAGAATCGAGTTGGCCGGTGCGTGGCGGGCTTGTGTTAAGCACGCATCTCCGCCGCTGGCGTCGCCAAGTTCACATAGGGCAGAGCCAAGGTGAAAAAGTGCCGAGCCATGGTCCGGCTTTAGCTGCAGCACGCGCCGCCATTGCGATGCGGCCGACTCAAACTCTCCCAGCTCCTCCAGCGTAAGTGCAAGATAATAATGCGCTTCGATCCAATCGGCGCGCAGCCGCACGGCCTCCCGAAGTGCTTCAACGGCGCGTCGCCGCTCACCCTGGCGAATCCGTGCGGCGGCCAGATTGAGATGCAGATCGGCGGAGTCCGGCAAATGCACCAGCATCAACTCGAAGCATGCCGCCGCTGTGTCATATTGGCCCTGGCCGACCCACATCTTGCAAGCAACTTCTAAAATCTGCAAAGACGCTAAATGGGCTGGCATGGAACGAAGAATCTCGCCGCACAGCTTCACCGCCTGGTCCAGCTCGCCGCGCCTCAGTTTGGATTTTGCCTCCCCAATTGCGTTCATGAGACTCCATGCACGGTACGCTACTCACTGGCCTTCGATGCGACAACAAAGCTTCTCTTATTTTCGGGATGTTGACAAAACAATTTTGAGATTGCGTTTTTATCTTAACTAGATATAAATAGTTTCTTAGCGCGGCGCGGCGAGAATGGGAACCCGCCATGAACCGACGCAACGGCCACCGCCACCTCCGTTTTTTTTAAATCTTTACACAGCGCAAATAATGCCGGAGGTGTCGGCGCGGTATGTTGGTGTTCAGAAGCAGGAGGAGAGATTGCTCTCGGGTTTACGATATTCTTGACGGCGATTGAATTCCGCGTTGAGATTTTCGAGCCTTCCGATCTCTTTTCCCATTTTGATGTGGTGATTCCAGCAGCGGCAATGCCTAGGGCGAATGAATAATTCGCCATGAATTAGGTGGTTTGTGCGCCTTGGTGCCAGGTAGAAACGAATTACGTTCAGGGAGAAGGGACAATGCTCTTAAATACACGCGGCCGGTCGGCTTTCCGTTCCACTAAAGGTCAGAGAAATTCCTCCAAAAATCAGCGGAAAATCACCCGCGCGATTACGGAGCAACTGGAAAGCCGGGTGCTGCTCAGCGGGGTTGTCGGGACTGTTAACATCAACAGCTATTCCACGCTTGTCACCGACATCCGCACGACCGGCGCCACCACTTCTGCGGCCGCCTATGTGAACGCCACCGCCAGCTATGGTGCGGGTCAGATCCCCCAGAGCTTCGCGGTCGTTGAATTCGATCCCGGCAACGCGACGATTTATCCCGGCTCCAGCGGCGTTGTCGCCACTCCTGGCGCTCCTGCCCTTGCGGCGTCTACCGTTGGCGGCTCGCTGGCTGCCAACACGACCTATTTTGTCGAATACACCTGGACTGACTCTGCGGGCGAATCGCTCCCCAGCACCGAAGCTTCCTTCAAGACAGGAACCGGAACCACCAACAGCATTCCACTTGTCCTTTCGGCAGCACCGGGCGGAACAACGGGCTTGAATATCTATGTCGGAACTTCCAGCCACACGGAGACGTTGGATGCCTCCGTCGCCAACCCGTCGGAGACGACCAGCAACTTCTATACGGTAACTGCCCCGCCCG
>JBEKYH010000376.1:0-6220 GCA_049511115.1 Tepidisphaeraceae bacterium
CCAAAACTCCTCCTGGACGGTCAACGGCGACTTCACCGTCGGACTCGCCGGCATGGGAACCGTTCTGGTGCAAAACGGCGGCTTCCTGCAAGTCAACGACGGCGACGTTGATCTGGGAAAGCAGCAGGGGGCCATTGGCCTGATGACCATCGACGGCATGGGCACGTCATTTGAAACCACCGGAACCGTAACGGTCGGCGACGGGGGCACCGGTACTTTGAATGTTCAAAATAACGCCTCGATTCCCCACGCCGGCGATCTCGTCCTCGGCGCTCAAAATTCCGGCTTCGGCACGCTTCTCGTGACCGGCGCGGGAACCACCGCCACGTTTACCTCGGCCGTGATCGGCCAGATGGGGGCCGGCACGGCGACGGTCACCGCCGGCGCGACGCTTGCCACCGACGGCGATATGACTCTCGGCGAAAATGCCAATGGCACCATCATCGGCGGCGCTCCCAATAACGCCGGCGTGCTGACCGTCAGCGCCCAGAACACAATGCTCAACGTCGGGGGCGACCTCAACGTCGGCGGCAGCGACACCATGCCCGGTGTCGGACAGGCAACGTTTACGACGACTGCGCAAACAATGATCGGCGGCGATCTGAACGTCGGGAACAACGGCGCTGGCAACGTGATGGTCCAAAGCGGTGCGACCATTGATGTGAGCGGCGATGTGTCCGTGGCCTCCGCCGCCAATTCCACCGGCACGCTCGCTCTCACCGACACCGACACCTCCCTGACCTGCAACTCCCTCACCGTCGGGGACGGCGGCATGGGCACGATGACAATTGCCAACAACGCCAGCGTGACTACCTCATCCGACACCACAGTCGGCGATCAATCCGGCAGCAAAGGCACCCTGACTCTGACCGCCGCTTCTCTTTCAGTCGGCAGTGATTTCACCGTCGGCGGCACATCCTCCGGCAACGTCACCATCCAGAACGGCTCGTCTGTCTCCGTCACAAACGACCTCGTTCTCGGCGACCAGACCGGCGGCAATGGCAAGCTCTTTCTTGACGACACCAGTACACTCGATGTGGGCCACCAGATCACCATCGGCAGCAACGGCACCGGTTCGCTGACTGCGCAGCTAGGCGCGCAATTCACGGCCCCGACCATTGACCTGGTCGGCGCGGGAACCGTCAATGTCAGCCAGGGCGGCCAGCTTGTCGATAACAAAGCCGTTACCCTGGGCAATGCCGCTTCGGGAGCCGTTGGCAACGCGACGGTCGGAACCGGCGGCCTCTGGATCGACGACAACGACTTCACCGCCGCCCAGTCCGGACAGTCCGCCGTCACTATCAGCGGCGGCGGCCAGATTCAAGTTGGCGGCGAAACCACCATCTCCGCCGCCCCCGGATCAATCGGCAGCATCACGGTGACTGGCACCGACGGCAACTCAAATGCCTCCACGCTCTATTACTCGCGGGCCCTCGTCGTCGGCCAGCAAGGCAACGCCAATCTCTTTATCAAACTCGGCGGCCAGGTCCTCGTCTCCCCCGGCACGACGCCTGACAACGGCGACGTCCAAGTCGGCGCCGAATCCGGTTCCAATGGCACCGTCACCATCAGCGGCGCTGGTTCAAACCTCTCCGCCACCAATATCTCCCTCGGTGGAACCGCAACCGCCGCGGGCGGGACCGGCACGCTGCTCGTGTCTTCCGACGGAACCGTTCGAGTCGCCAATAAAATCCAAATGTGGAAAAAGGGCAAAGTCGATGTTACCGGCGGCGGCAGCGTGATGGTCGGCTCCGGCTCTTCCGCCCCATCGGGCGATGTGCAAATCGGCGTTGGCGGCGCTCTCGACGGCGGCGGCGCGATCACCGGCAATCTTCTCAACATCGGCGGCGTCATCGCCCCCGACGATCCCGCCACGCTCTCGGTCACCGGCGACTACACCCAAACCGGCGGCATTCTCCAACTGGATATCGCCGGCACCGACCCCTCCGATTTCGACCAGCTCGATGTCAGCGGCGATCTCTCCCTCCAAACCGGCTCGATCCTCGAACTCAATTTCATCGACGGCTTCGCCCCCGTCGCGGGAGACACCTTTGACCTCATCAGCTTTGCCACGCTCGACCCGGTCAATAACGCTTTCGCCAATGTCGAAATCGACGGCCTCGAAGCAGGCTTCGATTACACTCTCGCTCCCAATAGTGCGAACTCGTTTGAGCTAACCGCTCTAAATAACGGCGTCGCCGCCCCCGTCCCGGAGCCGGGCGCGTGCGCACTGCTTATCCTGGGAATCGGAATGCTTGCGTGCCGTTTTCGCGGACGACGCCGCCCGGATTCGGCCGCGGCCTAAACGCGGGTTCCTCGGTATGAATGCCCCAATCTCCCAATTTACTGCAGAAAACACGAATATTTTTCTTGTGATTGTTAACAGGAAAGGCTAAATACCCATTGTTTCCGGTGGGCTTCCTATCGACCAATCCGAAGCGCACCAGAACTTGGAGCTGGGGAAATGATCGCTTGTTTTTGTTCTCAATCGCGGTCACTCAGGCGATGCGCGCGGCTCCGCCGCTTTCACTTCCTCGCGGCAGTTCTATTGGTTGTTGTGGCTCCGATTGGGCTTAACGCCCAGTCAACGGTCATCATTCCCGACTACGGCGGGACCGGAATTACTGAAATAGGTCTGGCGCCGCCGCCCGGTTCAATTGAAGCCCAGGAGGGACAGGCGTTTACAGATGTCTTCGGAGAGGCCAATGCATTGGGCGGGTTCTGGGATTTCTGGGAGAACCCGACCGGCGCCAGCGGCGCCGCGGCGGGTCCTACCGGCGACACCTTCAGCGGCAATAACTGGGGCCAGGTTTATTTCGCCTACGGCACCGATCAAGCCATCTCTTACACCTTGGAGTATGTCCCCGATCCCGCAGCGCTGCCCGGCAGCAGCACAGCCATTTTCGCTCCGCTCTCGGCTGATTCGACCCTCCTGCCGCCAACTCCCCTCTCCCAGGACGTTGCAGCAGAAATCCCCTATCAATATTATCCCGGCTCCTCCACGCCAAGCGCCACTTACACTGTTGCCCTCGGCGCCAACACCGTCGGCGAAACGCTCGCCATCTCCGCCCCGGCCAATCCACAACCATCGACCAATGGCACAACCAATGGCACCTCCGAAACCGAATCCCCGAGTTTCGTCCTCGGCGGCACCTATACATCGACAAGCGATGCCGTGTTTCAGTCCAGCAGCATCGCTCCCATTGCGATTTCCGGCAGCGGAATTTTCAAGACCCCTCTCCTGAGCGTCGCCGGTTTCGTCAACGTCACGGGCGGCACGCTTCAGGGTGATCAAACATATATCGACACTGCGATCCCCACGTCTTTTCCGGAGAATTACCTTCCGACCGGTTACACCAATGTCTTCACCGCATCTTCTGCCTCGCTCACGCTCACCGGCGCCACAGCGGTCTTCAACGCGTCTACTTTTGTCGTAGTGGGCGCAACCCCCATCAACGCCGGTAACAGCGCCACCGCGCCGTCCACGCTGCTCTTGCAGCAAGGCGCCCAGGCCAACGTCGGCTTCATTTCCGTCGGCGAAAACGCCATGTCCAGCGGCATCATTACCGTGGACGGTTCCACCCTCAACGCCAACAACCTCGTCCAGATCGGCGAATCCGGGACCGGTGCGATGACGGTCCAGGACAAAGGCATTGTCAACGTCACCACAACCAACGGTAACGTCGCCGTCGGTTCGCAAATGGGCGGCGTGGGGAATCTCACCATTACCGGAACGGGATCAACCATGACTGTCGCCGGGCAGATGGCGGTCGGCGCCCCTAACAGCACCGGCAACATGCTCTCGATCCTCCTGGGCGGGACCCTCATCTGCGGCAACGGAACAGCCGCGACCAATTTCGGCGTGGTCGCGGGACAAACCGGTGGCGCCTTCTCTAACTCTGGCGGAGCCGTACTCATCGACGGATACGGCTCCCTTTGGGATGTGAAAGGTTCTCTCTCGATTGGGTCCGGCGGGGCCGGGTCGGTTTATGTCAATGATGGAGGCGCACTCACCGTCGAGGGAACTTCAATCGACTTAGGGCATTACCAAGGCGCAACCGGCTCGCTGACGTTCGACGGCGACCCGGACGCCGACGGCACAAGTCCATATTTCACGTTCAACGGCAATCAGGCGCAATTAATTGTTGGCGACCAAGGGACGGGGAATCTCTTTGTGCAGGGAGGAGCAACTATTACCACGACGGCCAACGTCGTGATTGGAAATTCTGGCGGTGACACGACCACCGGGACGGGAACGGCGACGGTGATGGGACGAGGCTCACAGTTGACGGTCGGCGGATTGACTGTTGGCCTGAACGGCATCGGGACCCTCAATATCCAAGATGGCGACCTCGTTAGCGTAACAAACGGCAATGTGGTTCTGGGCGAAAATGCAGGCAGCAACGGTACACTTTCGCTGACCGGACCTGGATCGCAACTCGCTTTATCCGCCGAAGACGTTTCGCAAATCATCATCGGCCAGAACGGAACCGGTAATCTTATCCTGGAAGGTGGGGCAACGGCCTCTCTGGTGGACACGGAACTGGGAGCTTCGACCTCTGGACATGGGACGATCACGGTGGATGGCACGGCTCCGGGAGGCGGAAGTCCTTCAACGCTGACTGAGAATTTAACGCTGACGGTGGGCGAAGTTTCCGGCATGGGCGCTAGCCCTGGCCCCGGGATCCCCGGTGTTGTCAACTCGTTAACAATCACTGGCGGCGGAGTAGTGACATGCGACTCAAGCACAATCGGCAATCAGACCAACAGCTATGGGTCAGTGACCATTGCCGGCATGGGTTCCCAATGGGACATCGGAGACTCCGACCGTTCGAGCTTCGGCCTGATCGTCGGACGTCTTGGAACAGGGGTCCTCAATATCAACAATCAGGCGAACCTTACCCTCTCGGAGGTCGGGGTCGCGGCCAACGGCATTGATGGTAGCGGCAGTGGCACTATCAACGTCAATGGCGCAAGCAGCGGGGCTGCACAGACCGCGTTTTCGGTGACCCAAGCCCTCGACATCGGAGTCACTGGAAACGGGACTCTCAACGCCAATGGAGGAGCTCAGGTTGTCACCGTGACTTTGACCGCGATAGGCCAAGATGACATGAGCTCGGGCACAGTTACCTTGACAGACCCGAATACGAGGTGGAGTGCGGGCCAGATCAGGGTGGGTGGAAGCGGCGGCGCGTCGGATGGCGTCGGCACAATCAACGTGCAAAACGGGGCCTTACTCACCACGAATTCGAGTGCCCTGACACTCAACTTCGGAACCGTGACGGTCACCGGCCACAATTCAACGTTAACCGCCCCCGTCACATTCGGAGCTAACGGCAACGGGGCCAGCGTCTTCGTTCAGCAAGGCGGGCAGGTCAAAGGAAGCCTGACGCTCAACGGTAACGTATCCACCGTCACCGTGGACGGCCAGGATCCCATGACGCAGGCCCCATCCAGTTGGGATGTCGCCATGCTGACGTTCGCCGCCGGCCAGGGTCAAATCAACGTCCAAAACGACGGAAACATGACCGTCGACAGCGGCCCAATCGATTTCAGCCCGGCCGCATTCCAGTTGGACATCAATACAAGCGGAACCGTGAACGCCACGAGCAGTGCGATCACGATTGCCGGTAATTCGGGAATTCAGATTCAGTCCGGCGGGGTTCTGAATTCGAGCGGGGCGACTATTGATAACTCGCAAAACATGAACGCCTCGGCGATTTTGGACGGAACCAACTCGACATGGAACATTCAGGGCGGCCTGACGGTTGCCAACGGCGCATCATTGCATGTCGGCGCCGGCGCCAACGACGGTGCGTCGCTCACTGTTGCCAGCGACACCACCGTGACCAGTAATTCGATGGTCTTCATCAATGGAGGCCAAATGACCACGGCAGGCGTCGATTTCGACTCAGGGTCCACAGTGCAAATCAGCAACGGCGGTACGTTCACCAATAACGGCTCCTCCCTCGGAGCCACCGGCGTGGAGATTTATGATTCCGCAGCCGTTACGGTTACCGGCTCGGGTTCCACCATCAACACTCCCGGCGGCATTAGCATGGGCACCGGCGGAACCCTGACCGTCTCCAATAGCGGTCATGTCAGTGCCGGCAACACCGTGAGCCTTTCCTCGGGCGCAGTTATAGACGTGAGCGGCGGGGGAAGTGTCACCGTCGGAGCCACTCTGTTGCCGACCCCCAACGGAACCGTCGAAGTCGGG
>JBEKYH010000377.1:0-5273 GCA_049511115.1 Tepidisphaeraceae bacterium
AGGGACAGGCCAATCAGCGCCATCGTCAAGGTGTGTTGGATGCCGTAGTGCTGCGCGATAGCGCCGGCGATCACCGGCGCAATGCCGCCACCGAAGATCTCGCCTGAGCCGACGATGATTCCAGTGGTCGATGAGACCAGGCCCGTGGGCGCCGCTTCCGCGGCCATCGGCCCGGTGATCAGGCCCAGCAATCCAAAACAGAAGAAGCACGCCACGAACAGCAGCACAAATAGCACCCGCAACGAGGTCCCGCCATGGGCGAAGGCGTAGACGAAGATGGCCCCGACCAGAAAACCCATCACGGCGACGGTCTTGCGGCCGAGCAGATCCGATAGTCCCGGTAATACCATCTGGCCGAGGAAGCCGCCAAAACCGATCGCTGAGGTCACGAAGCCCATTTGCGCCGTGCTGAGCTTGAGGTAGTCCACCAGATAGCTCGGTACCATGGCGCTGAGGGTGAAAATGCCGCTCATGGCGCACAGCAGCCCAAGCATCGCCAGCGGCACGTTGCGGTGCCTGAACAGGTCTCCGATCCGAGCCCGCGGCGCCAGCGTCGCCGCATCGGCGGCAAGATGCATCGGCTCACGAATCGTTCGCGCCAGCAGCACTGCCAAAATCAATCCGGGTATCGCGACCAGCACAAAAATCCAGCGCCAGCTCATGACCTGCAGCAGTTGCGTGGCGACGATCGGACCCAGTGCCAGACCGAACAAGGGAAAGGTGCTCTGCTGAAACCCGAGGTTGAAGCCGCGACGCGAGGGCTTGGACGCATCATTGGCGGTGGCAAAACTGGTCGGGCAGAACGAGCCCTCACTGATACCCATGATGGTTCGAATCACCAGTAGGCTCCAGAGCCCGCTAGCGTAGCCGCTTAGGCCGGAGAGCACGGAGAAGGCCAACATCGACGGTATCAGCACCCGTCGTCGTCCCAACCGGTCTGACAGACCGCCGCCGACCACCGCGAACACGCCCCAGGCGATACCCAACGCTCCGACGATGCTGCCGAGATCCTGATAGTTCAGATGCAGCTCCCGCATCATCGCAGGAAAGAGCGGTGCGATGATCCAGCGGTCGAGCCCCACCAGGCCGAAGCCGAGCGCCAGCAGCGTCACCGCCTTACATTCGTACGCGGTATCCCATTTCTGGGTAGTCATGGTTGTGGCGCCCGCAGCGCCGCAGGAACCGGCTCCGGAATCGTGGCCGGATCCCAGTGCTCATACAGCTTGCCGTCCTTGACGCGCCAGGCATCGAACCAGAAAGACTCATAGGTCCCGCCCGGATTTTGTGGGTCTGGTGAATTGCGCAGCTGCAACACGACGACGTAATCGCCGTCGACGAATATCCTGTAGGTGGGATCGCCTGCCGGACGCTGTGCGGCCCCGGGCGCGCTCGGCGGCTGTCCCGCACGCAGGATCTTGAGATAGGCGACAAAGGCTTCCTTACCGCTCAATCCGTTGATCTCTCCGAAACGCTTGAAGCTTGGATTGTGCTGCACATAGTTCGGATGCATGAGCGACGCTCGCTCCTCAGCTGTCACGCCGTCGCGAAAGAAGGCCAGCGCAAGCTGTCGGATCGTCTCCCGCTGCTCCTGTTGAGGATCGACTTCGGCAGTTTCGCTGCCCGGCAGTCTATGCGGCATGCGACGCACTCCCGGTTGCGACGGCCAGCGCGGCCGGACGCGGATTGAGGACAAAATCGTATTGCAACGTGTAGTACGGCGCGGCGCTGGCCTTGCCATCCGGGGCGATTGAGCCCGCCTCGTGCCGCCGATAAGTGCCGAGCAGCGAGGACCTCACGCCAAAGACCGCGTCGGAATCGAGATAAATGTCGTCGTTGCGGAACACATGGGTGACGAGCTTTTCGTAGCCCGGCGCGACGATCATGAAGTGGATATGCGCCGGACGCCACGGATGCCGGCCGGTGGCCTCGAGCATGCGGCCCACCGGCCCGTCGGAGGGTATCGGATAGGCCACCGGCAGGATGGTCTTGAAGTAAACGCGGCCCTGCGCATCAGAGTGCAAGATGCCTCGGGCCCGGGGGACATCATTGCGCTCGTACTGCACGTCGTAGAATCCCGCCTCGTCGGATTGCCAGACATCAACCGAGGCGCCAGGTACAGGCTCGCCGTGCACCCCGCGCAGCGTGGCGTCGACAAAGCACGGCTCGCCCCGCGCACCATTGGCGATGTCGGCGCCAAGTGCATACTCGGGCGCGCCGTCAACGTGGAATGGACCAAAAACCGTCGCCTCAGTGCAGGCAGCGGGCTTGCGCTGGTTCTGGGCGATCACCAGCATCGACAGACCCAGAACATCCGACAACAGGATGAATTCCTGGCGCTTGCCGCTGGTCATGTTCCCCACGGCCGTCAGAAATGCAATGCCATCGAACCATTCCGACTCGGACAGCTCCACCTCGCGGGCGAAGTCGTGCAGATGCTGCACCAGTGAGGCCATGATGCGCTTGAGGCGCGGATTGGAAGTGTTCTGCATGCGCCTGAGGGCTTCCGCCGTGATCGTGTTTTCATCCAGATTCAACACAGACTAGCCTCCAACTCTTGCTGCAGCACGCTAGGCTGCGCCGCGGAATCTCAGATCTCTCACGCGGGCCGCCTGCCTTCCCAGGCATCCTGCAACAGCGCACGCACGGCGTCGTGCTCGATCGGCCGGGGATTCCAATATGGATTGGCAAGCGCGAGATCCGCCGCTCGATCCAGCTCGGACTCCGCCATGCCCAGTTCACGCAACGAGTGCGGAACGTCATCCCCGCGGCTCAGATCGAACAATGCGCCGGCCGCATGATCGGCGTGCAGGGCGCGGCGCATTCGCACGAGCGCGGCGGGTATGGCCGGGGCGTTATAGGCAATGGCGTGCGGCAGTACGACCGTGTGTACTTCGGCATGCGGCAGATTGAAGCTGCCGCCCAATGTATGGCAGAGCTTATGATGCAATGCCATGCCGACATTGCCGAGCACGACCCCGCACAGCCATGCGCCGTACAAGGCCTGCGAGCGCGCCTCCAGATCCCGGGCGTCGTGCCGCAGCTGCGGCAATGCGCTCGAGATAGCGCGAATGCCCTCCTCAGCCATCAGATCCATGATCGGGTTGCTGTCCTGGGCATAAAGCCCTTCCGCCGCGTGCGCGAGCGCATTGACGGCGCTCGTGACGGACAGTTTCAACGGCAGGCTGAGCGTGAGCTCGGGATCGTAAATCACCGTGCGAGGCAGCACGCGCGGGTCGCGTCCGGTGCGCTTCACGCCCGCCTCCGTCAGCCCATAGATCGAGGTCATCTCGGAGCCGGCATACGTGGTCGGAATGGCGAGGATCGGCAGCCCCGACTCCAATGCAATGACCTTGCCGAGACCGGTCGTCGACCCGCCGCCAATGGTCACCGCGCAATCGGCGCCCAACTCGCGCGCCCGCTCGCGCGCCTCACGGGCTGTCTCGAGCGGCACGTGCATCACGGCCTTGGAATAGATCCCCACCGCAATGGCGCCAAGCTGCTGCGCCACTCGTTTTGCGTCGGGCGCCTGCTCTGGAGTCGACAGTACCAGCGCCCTGCTCGCCCCCAACAATTCAATCTCGCGCGGCAGGTGCGCGAGCGCGCCGGCACCGAACACGACGCGCATGGACTGCGCGATGTAGGTGAACTTCCTCATGTCTGGCGGCGCGGTGGAACCTGCACTCAGCGCGGGTACCAAGGCGCGATCGGCGCATCCACATTGACCCATACGGATTTGACCTGGGTGTATTCGCGCATGGCGTCGAATCCCATGTCGCGGCCATAGCCGGAGAGCCCCGTGCCTCCGAACGGCGAGCCTGGATGTACGCGTTTGTAGCAATTGATCCAAACCATCCCACTGTGCATGTCGCGCGCAAACCGATGCGCACGCGCCAAATCGCGGGTCCACAGACCGCCGCCCAGGCCGTAGTCGGTTCCATTGGCGAACTGCAGCGCTTCCTCATCGCTGCCGAAGGTCAGCACCGTCACGAAGGGTCCAAACACCTCCTCCTGCGCGACCCGGTCCCGGTATGAAGCCGCGCGCACGATCGTGGGTTCCACGTAGAAACCCTCTGCCAGCGCCTCGTCCCGCGGCGGCGTGCCGCCCAGCAGTACGGCCCCGCCTTGCTCGCGCGCCGTCGCGACATAGCCGAGCACGCGATCGCGATGCTGCATGCTCGTAAGCGGCCCCATCTCGGTGCTCGGATCGAGCGGGTTGCCCAGGCGTATCGATTTCGCCAGGCTAATGAAGCGCTCGAGAAATTCATCCGCGATGCGCTCGTGCAGCAACAGTCGCGCCCCGGCAATGCAGGCTTGGCCCTGATTGTGAAAAATCGCCCAGGCAGAACCATTGACGGCGGCCGTCAGATTCGCGTCCTCGAAAACGATATTCGCGCCCTTGCCGCCGAGTTCCAGCTGCACCTTCTTCAGATTACCGGCCGAGGCCTGTACGATGCGGCGGCCCACGGCGGTCGAGCCCGTGAAGGAGATCTTGGCGATCTGCGGATGCTCCGCGATGTACTGCCCGGCCACCGCTCCCCGGCCCGGGACGATGTTGACCACGCCCTCTGGCATCCCGCACTCCGCCATGAGTTCGGCAATCTTCAGCGACGTCAGCGGCGTGATCTCGGCGGGCTTCATCACGACGCAATTGCCGGCTGCCAGCGCCGGAGCCATTTTCCAGCTGGTGAACATCAGTGGAAAATTCCACGGTACCACCTGGCCGACGATGCCAACGGGTTCGCGGGTGAGGTAGTTCAGAAAGCCGCTCTCGACCGGCACTACCGAGCCTTCAAACTTATCGGCCATGCCGCCGAAGTAACGAAAGCACAGAGCGGTGCGCGGCACATCGAGCGCGCGCGAATCGCGCAGCGGATGTCCGGTGTCCAACGACTCGAGCCGGGCGAGTTCCTCCAAGTTCGCTTCAATACGCTCGGCCAGGCGCAGCAGAATCCGCCCGCGATCGGTCGCGCTGGTGCGACTCCAGGCGGGAAACGCTGCGCGTGCCGCGGCGACGGCACGGTCGATGTCGACCTTATCGGCCATCGCGACATCCGCAATGGGCGTATTGTCATGCGGATTGACCGAGGTCAGGGTCTCCCCGCCCGCAGCGTCGACGAATTTGCCACCAATGAACAACTGATGTCGGATCGACGTCTTCAGACCTGCCCCCGACTGGGCACGTTCGGTGCTGCTCATTGAGGTCTTGGTAGTAATGCTGTGCTGCTGGTCGATGTTAAAAAGGGCACAATGCGAAACTGTCATCCGCAGCGCCC
>JBEKYH010000378.1:0-5231 GCA_049511115.1 Tepidisphaeraceae bacterium
TTACCTCGGTGGCGACCCTGAAGGAGGCGGTGACGCTATTGCAGCGGGCGTTCAAATTCCGCACCTGCCATCTGGAGATTTCCGAAGAAGACCCCAACCGCCGCTTCTTCCGCCCCTGCCTGCTCTATCCGATCAAGCAATGCACCGCCCCTTGCGCGGCCAGAGTCGAAAAGGATGTTTACCGGCAGGACATCTTCCGCCTCATCCGCTTCCTCGACGGCGACCGCTCGTTTGTCATCAAGCAACTGGAAACCGAGATGCTCGCGGCCAGCGAGGCGATGGATTTTGAGCGCGCCGCTCGCTGCCGCGACCAGATCAAAGCGCTGGGCGCCCTGGCGCAGCGAGCGAGCGCTGGAGACCAGACCTACTGGCAGCCCGAGGCGTTCGTGAGCAATCCCAGGGAGGCCTTGGGAAAACTTCAGGAAGTTCTCGACCTGCCCGAGCCGCCGCGCATCGTTGAAGGGATCGACATCGCCCATCTGCAAGGCGGCGAAATGGTCGGCAGCAAAGTCTGCTTCATCGACGGCGTGCCGTTCAAAAATGCCTATCGGCGCTACAAGATCAAGCACGGCCGCGGCAACGACGACTACCTGAGCATTCAGGAAGTCGTCTCGCGCCGTTACCGCGAGGCGGGCCAGAATAACGAGCTCTACCCCGACGTTATCCTCATCGACGGCGGCCTGGGCCAGCTTCACGCCGCGCTGGAGGTCTTCAAGATGATGGATGTGCGGCCGCCGATGGTGATCGCACTGGCCAAGAAGGATGAACGGATTTACGTGCAGGCGCGGAGTGAACCGCTGAAGCTGAGCCGCAATCACGCGGGTCTGCGACTATTGCAATATGTGCGGGATGAGGCGCACCGCTTCGCGCAGGATTACCATCATATCCTGCGGCGCAAGAGCCAGTTGGAAGAGGATGTCGCCCAGGGAAGGCGGCCGCCGCGCCGGCGGCGCGCGGTCCCCGCGACACCGCCTCCCGATACGCAAATCGAGCACCCGCCGGATGACGGACAGCCGCAACCCACGAACGATTTTTGAGAGATTCTCTGATTCTTCTGTAGACGGGACCAATGCGCGGTCCCCAGGAAAATATCGCCGAGTGGGATGTGGGGGTTGTCTCAGCCTGGACTCACGCGCTGCCGCAGACGGCGAAGAAACGGCAAGCGTCCTGTCCTGGCATAGTCACGCTCAGCGGGTTCGAGCCGCTGATGTGAACTTATGGGTGTTAACCCATGACCCGTAGTCGGGAGCTCTTCCGATGGAGAAAAGAAAGAAGACTCACCACCCGGTCGCAGTAGCGACCTAGAGGACACGGAGGACACAGAGGAAAGACAATAAAGAATTTGTCTTTTTGCCTCTGTGTCCTCCGTGTCCTCTGTGGTGAGATATTCTTTTTTCTCTTCGAACCGGCGTAAGACGGCAGTGCAGACGCCGCGGGGTGCAGCCGAAATAATCTCGGAGGCACGCCGAAATCGGAAGGTCCTCATTCCATCGGTAATCGTTCCAGTCCATCCTCCCACGGATGGCCTGTCTTGCCGCGCGACGAAGCGATCAGGTCGTCGGGCACAAATGCCAAGGTCGGGTTGGAACGAGATGGAATCGGCGCAATACGCTCCAGGAATCTCTGGCCGTGATCGGCGGTCAGAGCCTGGCGTAAGAAGGAAATATCGCCTTCGCGGCAATTCAAAAAGGTCTGGGTGGAATTGCCAATTATTGGCGAAGGCGGGGTGCTCGGATGGCGGCGATGAGCACCTCATGCGGGCGCCGGCCGGATTCTTTTCGCCGCGGACAAAGCGGCGAAAAAGCTGGGGACTTTCAGCTAGAGGCGCGGAGAAGAGGAATGAACGCTGAGGCACGGAGGCGCTGAGGAAGAAAATGCGGAGGAAGGCGAAGGCGGCCAGCATTCACTCGGCAGGCAAAAGAGTGGTAGGTCGGGCTTCAGCCCGACACGAGCGCGAAGGCGGGCTGAAGCCGCGCCCTACAGTAGTCATTTCCGGGGCGATTCAGGGGGGCATGGGGTTCCTTTCAAATTGAAGCCGGGGTCCCGGCGATGCGCGGTCGCTCTATAAGATGGCGCTGTGCTATTCCACAGGTAGGGCGGAGATGCCATGGCAAAACCATCACCCTCCATAAGATTGCACGATTATTCCATGGGCACGGGGTCGGAAGGGCGGTTGAAGCGCAGCGCTGCCCCCCCATAAGACCGTCTGGAATATTCCGACGCCGGAAGCGCGGAAAGATGTGTGACGCGCAACACACCTCCTCTATAAGACCGTCTTGGATATCCAATGCCCGGAAGGGCAGGCGGGCGCAACACTGCGCCTCTACCTTCTGGCACGGAATATTCCGCGCCATTAAACACAAGAATGCGAAAGGCCATTTTGGCGGCGTGGCTTATAGCGAATTGTGTGCACTGTATTTCCGCATGTGCGGTTTGCTGGGCGGGATGGTTTTCGGGTTGAAGCCGGTTCTTGAGGTCAGATCGCGGAAAGATTTGTTGAATGATTAAACGGGGCCGGAAGGTCTGGTTATGACGAGCATCAGCGAAGTCCCGCCGCCAACACTCGCTCGAGCGCCTGTCGGTCTGCTTCAACGTCGTCGTGGGTCAGAGACCCCTCGTACACGCTGTGCCGCTTCAGGAAAGCATCGGTTTCGATTCGGCCCAGGCCGAGGACCTTTGACAGCTCGAAATGCGTGAGCTTCCCACGCCGGAATAATTCAGCGGCGTACGCCTCTTTTGCCGCTTCGTCCAGGTCGGGAAATTCAGCCCTGAGTTTTTTCTCGACTTCGACAGGCAATTGGAATGTTACGGCCATATGTCACCTGGCTCCATTATATCGTCGAATCCGGCGATCTCCATTCGCGGCGGAATCTGGTCCGCGATGCGGGCCGTCGGAACCCTACGCAACCGGTGCCCCATGCTCGGGGTTCGATTCAGATATGAACCCAAACCTTGCGAATTTGGCAGCCGAGGCAGGCCGCTAATTCCTGCTCCTGAACCAGTGTTAGATCCTTAACGTCGGGGTTCATCGCCTCAAGTACGAAGCTAGCAAAAGCCGCCGGCCAGACGTAGTTTAAGTCATTCATAGACACGAGGGCGCCGCAACACGGGGTGGTGAAGTTTAAGACAAGCCGAGCGTTATTAGCCATCTCGGTAGCTTCATTCGCAGCGTTCTCCGCATTTCTTCCTCTGTGCCTCTGCGTCTCGGCGTTCATTTCTCCTGATTTCCCTTCGCCAATTCGCCCGCCGGTTCAATCACCCCATCCGCCGCCAAGCGGTCCAATATTTCCATCCAATGCCCAATAATCCGGTCGCTCCTGCCAGCCTGGGCGACCAATCGGCGGTTGATGGCCAGCCAATGATCGGCGGACCAGGTGCCGAGGTGCTGGCCCCATTGGGCGCTGGCGACGGAGACGAGGCCGTCGTTGGGGCCTTCCTCCAGTTGGATGAGGCGGTGCGAGTGGCGGGCGAAGACGGGCATCAATTCGATGGGCCGCTGGACGCTGACGGAATAATATTTCACGCCGGGGTTGTCGGGGGTTTCCTCGTTGAATATGCGGCAACTGTCGCGGGTCAGATCGATGGCGGCCTGCATGTCCCAGCGGATGAGTTTCATGAAGCGCAGGGCGCCTAGTTCCTCGCCGATGTGGCGGACGCACCAGTCGGCAATCGGGCTGCCGCGGTGCGGCGTGCTGATGGTGACCAGGGCCTTGATCTGGTCGGCCATTGCCAGGTGGCTGATCATATAGCGCGCGTCCAGGCCGCCCAGGGAATGGGCGATGATGACGACTTTTTCGCTGCGGCGATTCATTTCATTGAGCCGGGCGAGGATCACCGCCTTCAACTGCCGTGCGCGGGTGATGACGCCGGCGGTGGGGTGGACGGTGGGAATGATCACCGGATATCCGCGGCGAAGAATGGCCCGGTCGATCCCCTTGAAATAGGACCAGTGCCACGGCCCCACGTGCCAGTGGCCGCGGCCGAACAAACCGTGGTGGATCACGATCGGCGTCATACGGATAGTGTAGCTTTACATTTGCCCGCTCGGCCAGCACACTTCGCGGCCAATGCCACTGACGCAAGTTACCAGCGATCAACTGAAACTGGTGACCGGCGCCGCGTTTCTCTACGCGGCCGGCCGGGCGGGGTCGCGCGTGGCGGGGGCAAATCAGCATGGATTGCGGGCGGTCTGCTCGTGGATACCGATCGCGGCGCTGACCGTCGGGGCGGTTTTGCTGCACGAGCAGGGAGTGGCCCTGGCGATAATTTTCGCGACGACGGTCGGATCGCTTTCGTTGGTTGGCGGATGCGTGGCCATTATGGGGGAAACCAAGGATGAGCCGGCGCAGTGGCCCGCGCCGGCGCGGCGCGTGGCGACGCTTCTCCTGCCGACGGCCCTGTTGGCATTTCTCGCGGGTTTTTCAGGCTATCTGGATTATTTTTCGGCGGTGATTCTGGTGGTGGAAGGCGTCATTTTGCTGGTGGTTTGGCGCGAGAGAGACCCCGACGCATTGCCGCAAAAAGCAATTGCAGGAGCCATTCCAACAATACGGCTGATTGCCGCTTTGATCCTGAGCGTCGCGGGCGCCTGGTCGGTTCTTCACGGCATGATCGGGCTGGGCCGCAACATGGATTTTCTGCCGCTGGGAGTGGCGAGCACGATTGCCCTTTGCCCGCTGCTGGTGGCGCCGATGCTGCTGGGCGGATCGGAATTGTCGCAGGCTGGGAGAGCCTGGGCCGGCTCCATGACCCAGATCGGCGTGGCGCAGCTTAATCTGTGCGCCCTGCTTCCCCTCACGGCCGTGTTGTGGCGAGTGCGCTGGGGCGAGGCGCTTTATTATCCGGTCGCCAACTGGCGCGTGGATGCGGTGGTGATTGTTCTCCTCTCGGCGGGCCTGCTTCCGGCGGCGTCGGCGCGCTGGCGGCCGGGCCGGCTCGAAGGGGCGGCGCAGTTGATCGTCTATGTGGCGTATGTGCTAGCGGTGATCTTTGTCGCGGGAAAGACGTAGGGTAGGTAGGACTGAGGGCCGAGGGGAATATGACAAGGTGACAAGGTGACAGGGTGACAAGGTGAAAAGCCGAAGTCTGGCATTGTCACCCCCTCACCTTGTCACCTGATACCGTTTCCGACGTTATCCATGATGCTGCGCAGCGGCCCTCCGGACGCCAGCGCAGCAGCATTGTGGATAACTCGGCGAAAAAGCCGGCCGCCGATGTGAATAAACTGTCGC
>JBEKYH010000379.1:0-5183 GCA_049511115.1 Tepidisphaeraceae bacterium
GCTAAATTGGGCCAGAGACACTCAATGATACCGCAGAATCAGTGCCGCGCTTTCGATCAAATTTCATTTCTATTCTATCATTTCTGAAATGATCTCGTGCAACAATTCAGGGGGCTATGGCAGGGGATGGCAGGTGCAGTGGAATCTGGCCTTCGACGCCGTCTTGAATCGGAACGGGGTGAGATTCGAGTTGGGCGGTATCCGAGGCCAATCCTTGGCGACTTGCGGTAAGGGAGATCGTGCCGGGAGTAAGGGTTGATCGGATCGCGACGCGATTGATGCCGCACTCGGTGTCGAGATAGGTATTGTTGGTCGAATTGACGATGCCGCTGTTGTATCCGCCGCGCCAGACGGCCGGGCCGGTGAGGGTGAAATCCACGCGGGCCTCGTCGGTCGGGCAGCGGCGGCCGCTGGCGTCCACCGCTTCCACGTCGAACAATGCGACATCGGCGCCGTCCGCCTGCAGGCCGCCGGGGCCGACGATCGGCGTCAGTTTGATGCCAACGGCCGGTCCGGTGGTGGCCAGTTCGTGCCGGCACATTACCTTGCCGCCATTCTTACCGACGGCGCTGAGAATCCCCGGCTGCCACGTCACATTGGCAAATGAAAACACAAAACCATCCGTCGGGTTGGACGATTCGCCCAGTGATTTGCCGTTGAGAAACAGCTCAACGGCATCGCAGTTGGAAATGACGTAAATCGTTTTCTTCGTGCCGGCCGGGTAGGTCCAATGGCCGATGATGTGGATGTCGGGCGTTTCACTTTGCATCACGCGCTCGGCAAAATAGATTTCCTTGGGCAGGCGCACCGCGTCCACTTTTCCGCTTACGCGGCAGACTTCGCTGGTATCCTGCCGGCCGTCGGCATCGGAATCGGAGAAATAAATCGAAGCATAACCCGACCATTTGGAATGGGCCGGATCGGAATTGCTGATGCGATTGATCCAATAGGCGTTGTAGCGGGTGACCTGCGCAAGGGCGAAAGTCTCGGAATTGAAATTCCAGGTATCCTGCGGCCCCTTCTTAAAGCCAAAGAACGGGGGCGAGAAGTCATCCCAGAATCGGCGCGCCCCTTCCTCGCGGAAGTCTTCCACTTCAATCAGCGGCGCCCGGTCGCGCCGCTCGGCGCTGTAGCCGCGGAAGAGTTCCTTGGGATCAGTCAATTGATCCGTCCGGGGATCCTGGCCGATCATGATCTCAAAATCCTCGGACACCGGCGTCAGCGGGGTGTTTTCCGCGGCGGTGCTGTTGTCGCGCGTTCCCGTGACTCGCCCGCCATATGGATCGTACTGCTTGCGCAATGCAACCATTTGCAGCATCTGCTCTGAAGTGACAACCGTCCCGCCGGCTTCCCAGAAGAGGATGCTGGGGCTGTTGCGGTAATAGATCAGGGAGTCGCGCATGACTTCGGCGCGTTGATCCCATTGCCGACCGTCGGGATCGCGCTCTTTATCGCCGGCGGGGCAGACTTCAACGATGCCGTAGCGGTCGCAGGAGTCGACATCCACGCGCTGCGGTGAGACGTGCATCCAGCGCACGTAATTGGCGTTGCAATCGCGGATCAGGCGGGCGTTGAGATCATGCATCCAGTCGGGATAACCCTGCCCCAGGCCTGCCCATTCGTCGCTGGTGCGCTGGGCGAATCCCTTCAGATAGACGAACTTGTCGTTGATAAAGATGCCGCCAGTTCCGGCGCCGCCTTTGAATTCAGTTTTGCGGAAGCCGGTGGTGGTTTTGCGGACGTCCACGACTTTGCCGTCTACGGTCAGGATAGTGTAGACATCGTAAAGATTTGGTTCCTGTGGACTCCAGAAGCGGGCGGGCTTGAGCGGTCCCGTGGCCGTCAGCACGGCCTTGGCGCCGCTGTCTATGCTCACGGGATTGCCTTGGAAGGTGGCGCTCGCGTGACCGTTCTGGTCCACGATGACGGCGGAGAGTAATACGGCCGCGCGATCGCCCGATTCATTTTTGACTTCCGATTCGACGGTCACGTCGGTGCTTTTGCCGGGAATGTCGTAGTTTTGGCCGTAAATGTAGGTGCCTGTCGATTCCAGGCCGTCAAACAACGGCAGCGTCTGATAG
The DNA here is from genome assembly GCA_049511115.1 of Tepidisphaeraceae bacterium. Taxonomy (GTDB): domain Bacteria; phylum Planctomycetota; class Phycisphaerae; order Tepidisphaerales; family Tepidisphaeraceae; genus JBEKYH01. The sequence goes on from JBEKYH010000379.1 coordinate 2,082, forward strand.
ATTTTGCCGGTCACGTGCAGCCAGACGTGGCGATTGATTCCGCCGTAGTCGGGGTTGAAATCATTCACGTTCCATTCAAAGGGCGTTCCGGTGGCCCGTTCCTGATAGGTGAGGCGATTGTCCACTTGCACGGCCAGCACGTTGTCCTGGCCGAATTGGACGGCATTGGTGATGTCGATGCCGTAAGCGGTGATGCCGTTTTCGTAAAGGCCGATTTCCTTGCCGTTGAGGAAAATGTCGCCGGCCTGCCGCATTCCCTCGAATTCAATGAAGATTTTGTTGCCGGAGAGATCGGCCGGGAGCTGGAAATGCTTCCGATACCAGGCCAATCCCTTGTACGTCCCGCGATCGCCGCCGCTGTGGGAAATGATGGCGCGAAAGGAATCGGTTTCGTTGTAGGAATGCGGCGTGCTGATGGTCTCCCATTGGGAGTCGTCCAGCGTGACGTTCTGGCCGCCGCTGACATCCTGACGGATGAATTTCCAGTCGGGATTAAAATTGAGCTGCTGCCGCGGCGACGAAGGCGGGGTGTAAACGTCCTGAGCCCAAGCCGGGAGGGCGATGAGAATGATCAAGGCAAATTCTGTGAGTTTCGCGACATTGCAACACATCCGCATATCCGTTCCTCGACTGAGTGATCTCGCCGTATTGTTGCCTGGAAGCGTCGGTCAGCGAGACATGCATCAGCATAACGCTGGTTTTGCGGAACGGCTGCACTCAAATTTAATTTATGTTATATCATTATTGAAATAACGACTGGAGAAGCGCAAACTACGGAAGCCATGCAACAGATCGTCGTTGAATCCAGCTACGGTTCCATCTGGCGCGAGATCATGGAGGGGATCATCTGGTTCGCGCGCGACCGGCGGCTGGCGTGGAAAATAAACTGCGTGACGACGCCGGAACTGGCCGGGACGTTAAAGCTGAAGCCCGACGGGGTGATCTGCCTGTTGCGGCAGGTGCAGCGGAAATTGGTTCGCCAGTTGGTCGCATCGCGCATTCCGGCGGTGAATCTCCTGCGGGAGATTCATCCGGGCGTGCCGTCGGTGATGTCCAATAATGAGCTGATCGGCGAGCGCGCGGCTGACTACCTGCATGGCAAGGGCTTTCGTCGGTTTGCCTTTGTGGGAGTCGATCGAGTCTGGAGCGACGAGCGTGAACGCGGATTTATGCGGCGGCTGGCCGCCCTGGGGGAGACGGCGGTTCGCTGTCCGATCTCACTCGAAGTGGAAGGGCTGCGGGCCGTCAGCGGGGCCGCGGCGCATCGGGAATTGCAGCATTGGCTTGGCGAATTGCCGCGTCCGGCGGCTTTGTTCGCCTGCGCCGATTTTGTGGGCGCGGCGATTATTGAAAGCGCGCAGCGCGCGGGAATTTCCGTGCCCGAGGAATTGGCGATCCTGGGGGTGGACAACGACCTGGCGATTTGCGACCTGACGCCCGTGCCCCTGTCGAGCATCCCGCAGAACATGCGGCGCATTGGATTTGAAGCGGCCCGCTTGCTCGACGGCCTGATGCGACGCAGGCGGCCTGTGAATTCGCCGGTCAAGATCGCGCCGCGCGAAGTGGTCGTGCGGCGCTCGACGGATTTCATCGCCATCGAGAATGCTCAGGTGGCCGCCGCGATGCGGCATATCACCACGACCGATGCCGGCCATCTGGACATGAAAGGTCTGTTGCGTCACGTAGGCGTGTCGCGGCAGTGGCTGGACCGGCAGTTTCGCGAAGTGATCGGGACCACTCCCAGCGAGGAAATACGCCGCCAGAAGCTGGCCTGCGCGCGATCACTGTTGCTGGAGACGCATTTATCGGTGCAAGCGGTCGCGGTGCGGTCGGGATTCACGCGGGGGGAGAACCTGTCGAGGTTTTTCAGGGAGCATATTGGGATTTCGCCGCGCGAGTTTCGGCGGAGGCACGGATTTGTGGAATGAGACGCTCAAATAGCCGGCGGGAGTGCTTTTGCGGAGGGCTTTTATTGGGGCGCGGATTCAATGGCGATGATCGTCAAATCATCCTTGGGCTGAAGGCTGCCCGACTGGCGGTCGAGGCGGGCGGAGAATTCGCCGAGCATGGCGTCGGCGCTGAGCGATTGCATTTGCGCCAACTCGGCCTGCCAGCGCTCGCCGACGGGCAGGTTGTCGCCGTCGAAGACCGAATCGATGCCGTCGCTGTGGACGAGGAGGCGTTCGTGGGGATTGAGGGTAAAAGTCACCGTCGGATATGTCTCATCAGCGAATACGCCCAGCAGCGCGCCGCCGCAGCACGCGACCTCGCGGATGGCGTCCTTGCCGCGTCCGATAAGTATCGGCGCCGGATGGCCCGCGCTGGAAAGGCTGACCTGACACGTCGTCACATCCACGAATCCGTAAACCGCGGTGGCAAAGGTGGTCTGCGAGAAATTCTGCGCCAGAAGCGCTGCATTGAGCTTGGCCAGCGCTTCGCCCGGCGGGAGGATGCGATAGCCGTCCGGATAAATTTCCTTGGAAACAAGCGAAGTGCGCAGGAACATGGACAGCAGCGCCGAAGGCACGCCATGACCGATGGCATCGGCCAGATAAAAGCCGACATGTTTCTCATCCAACCGGAAGACATCGTAAAGATCGCCGCTGACATAGCCGGCGGGCCGAAAGAGGGCGTGAAAGCGCACCTGGCCAAGAACCGGCATTTGTTTGGGCAGGAAATCCTGCTGCAGGCGGGCGGCTAAGCGCAGTTCCTCGTCGATGCGGTGCAGATAAAAATGCACCATTTCGTCGCGGCTGCGGAGAAGGGTGACCTGCTGGCGAAGGGAATCGACCTCGCGCTGCGTCCCGGACAGGGCCTCGTTCACTCCGGCAAGGGTTGCCGGAGCAGTTTCATCACGGACAAGCCGAAGGGAAGCAGCCACTTTGAATTGGTCGGTCAGTCATACAGCTCACTTTATCGAATGTAGCGGCAATTGCGTTACAATCCTCCCATGGCGATCTCCTGGGACTCCTTCGAGCGCTACAAGCAAAAAGGCCTGGACGCGCGACGTGCGGGGCAGTGGGAAAGTGCGCGGATTTATCTGCTGGAAGCGGCGCGGGCCATGATGGAACTGAGCAAGGATGCCCAAAGCGAGGAGCTTCG